>JAACDT010000007.1 GCA_009936885.1 Alphaproteobacteria bacterium | reverse complement strand
TAACGCCATTCACTTGCCCGCCACCCGCTAATGCAGCATAAATTGTAGCAACTCCACGTGCATTTCCATGTCCACCAAATGCGGGGAAAATCCCCTTCCTTATATGCTCTGAGTTAAGAAAGTCTCCTGTTTCAGGCTTACCAGACCAAGCCCTATGAAGGTTAGAGTTTGGGTCAGAACCCATTGCCCAGAATGCATTTTCCTTATTCAAATGCATGTCGCTTAGGAGTTTAGTCTCACGATCTGTCAAACCTATTTGGTATTCTGCATTTAAGGGCACAGCGATCTCATCCCGTATGAATTGACCAACATTTTTACCAGTCACGTGACGTATAACTTCTCCTAGGATAAAACCAATATTAACAGTGTTATACCCACCGTTTGTACCAGCTTCAAAGGCTGGAGCTTGAGCTGCAATAGCTGCAGATTGCTTCTCATAACTGTACCAATCAGACGGATTTGCACTGTCGGAAAAGATTGCGCCACATTCGTGTCCCAATACATGAGCAACTGTTATTTTTTCCTTCCCCGCCTGGCCAAATTCCTCCCAATAATTGCAAACGGGCGCATCTAAATCAATTAACCCTCTATCTGAGAGGATATGGGCTGAAATAGAACAGATAGATTTTGCCACTGAATTCATCAGTACAATCGTATTCTCATCCCATAAATTTGTTTTTTGTAGATCTTTATATCCACCCCATAAATCTACCACTTTTTCTCCATCTTTATACACACAAACACAAGCGCCAAGCTCATTGCGTTGCTCGAAATTTTGAATAAAAATTTCTTTTACTTGTTCAAATTTAGAGTCGCAATATCCGCTGACTTGAGGTTCATTCTTAGACATATAATTGTTTCCGTTAAAGTTATTCACTTCTCTATGCTATCATAAACTTTTAACAAGATGTAGATTTGTAATTTTATAAAAAATAACGAGGCACCAAACCAATTGATAAATAGTGAACATTGAGTTTACCCCAGCGGTAAGAATCTTTCCAACTAACTAGCCTATTTACTGGTTTATCAAAAAACGTCTGTGGCTCTTGGTCTTCAACGATATGGGCATGTGACAAAATTTTGCTTGCTTCTTTGTCGGATAAGGGTGCTTTAAATTTGAGAAATAATCAGTGTTGGGTTTACCAAATTGTATTGTAGAGTTTGTCATTCGAATAGAGTTGAGATATTTGCAGTAATAGATTCTAAAACATATTGGCAATGCGTATATTGTTCTGCTAAATTTCTGGATGAAGTACATTTTTTATCGCAAGATGAAGAGCGCGCGCATTATTGCACGCATGAGAATGTAATCGGCGACCATAATTATCGTACATTTTTATCTAAGCTTTACACACCCTTAAGACACATATTATCAACACATAAAATAGGCCTTGATTACGGATGTGGTCCTGGGCCAGCACTTTGCGCTATGCTAGAAGAAGATGGATATGAGATGCACAAATTTGACCCCTTTTTCTACCCTAACAAAACTTTATTTTCCAAACGATTTGATTTTATTACTTGTAGCGAAACGGTAGAGCATTTTTATGATCCATTTAGTGAGTTTGAGTTACTTGATAAAATGCTAAATCCATCAGGTATCCTTGGTATCATGACAAATTTTCTAACTGATAATTCGCTGTTTGAGAATTGGTATTATCGCCGTGATCCTACCCATGTTGTTTTTTACGCCAAAACTACCTTTCAAATAATTGCCAAACAAAGAGGCTGGATTTGCGAGTTTCCAGATAATAATATTGCCCTATTAATCAAACCTCATTTATAGTAGAGCCGCTCTTTTATATTCAGACCATAGCGCCGTGCGTTCCGAACTCTGGCAAAAACGCACCACAAACTCAACAATTTCTTCGATAAAAACCAAGCCCTTAATTGCTACCAGTATATAGCTTTCAGGTTAATTTTTGTCTAACACTTAACTAACAGACACACTGATACAATATCTTTAACAAATCAGAATTCATCTTGTTTATGAAATAATATTTTTATTCTATTTTAATCATGCTTAGGCTTTAACCTGCCATATTTCAAAACAGATTTTTTAAAAATAGTGTTATTAAGGTTAGAAATGATTTTTGTAATTTTAGCAGAACGTTAAACTATCTACCTATCCTCCAGCGCCTCAAGCAAAAGCATTATCCTCTCGCTTACCGCTGACTCCTCAAAGCTTTCTTGAATGCACCCATCATCCTTTAACCATGGGAGTTTATAATTTGTAAAAATCTCTCCCTTGGGCTCAAAAGACGTCGCATTATCAAATACGCCAACAACAAACATAACCATGCCAGGAAATGCTTCTGCTACTGAAGAAATGCGACACCCGCAGTCAGCACAGCAATGATTTATCACCTGCATGCCACTACCGCCAATAAACTCATATGCTTTGGTTTCTCCAACAACTGAGACTTCTTCATCAGCATACATTGCCACAAGTGCCACAGCCCCAAATAAAGTTCTGCATCGCCCACAATTACACATAGAGACCAGCATTGGATCCAAATCTGTCTCTAATTTTATTTTTCCACAATGGCAACCGCCGGTATGCTTACTCAAAATATTACTTCCTTTTTGCTCAATCTGAATGAGGGATGTTTTGCTATTTGGCCTTTTATTAAAAAATAACTAATAATTAGCTTTTCACCTAATGAAAATATTAATTTTTTTTAATAAATAAATTTGTATTTTCTCAAATAAACTAGCTATCGTTAATTATGATCTCTGTTTACAGTAGATTGTTACTTTCTGGGGGAAAGTAGGAAAGGGGTGGTTTTCGGACTGCCCTTTTTTTAAATTAGGTGCACCAAAATTTGCATCACACATGGCAATCCTAAGCACTACGCCGAAGAAGCTAAGAATTGTATTAAAATTATGCGATTACTTTTCTCCCTAAATGACGTTCCAAAAAGTAGAAATAACGAGGGGATAGCTTAACCGCTATACCCTTTATGTTAAAGGTAAAATAGCACCAACCAAAGTGATAGCAGGCTCTACACAAAAAGTCACCAAAATAGTTGGGATTATTTGGGCAGGCCCGAGTTAGGGGTATCTAAATAGTCAAATTTATGTATAACCAAGCACTTAACTCCCCGTCCTATTTCATACAGAGAATCATTTGCTAAAATCTTTAAAAACACACTTAACGCAGTTTTTGCAAGGCGATTATTATAGCCCCTCAAATCGACCTGCCCTATCCATGCGTCAGATCAATATTGATGTGTTATCTGGATTGACAGTGTCCTTAGCTTTAGTTCCTGAAGCTCTTGCCTTTGCGATTGTTGCAGGTGTGGCGCCTCTAGTTGGTTTATACGCTGCCTTTATTGTTGGTTTGATAACAGCCCTTATTGGTGGCAGGCCTGGGATGATTTCTGGAGCGACAGGCGCTCTGGCGGTTGTTATGGTTTCACTAGTGGCTCAGCACGGGGTCGAATATTTATTTGCAACTGTCGTATTAATGGGATTTCTACAATTATTAGCAGGGATATTGCGCTGGGGTAAATTTATCAGGATGGTTCCACACCCGGTAATGTTAGGGTTTGTAAATGGCCTTGCTATTGTTATTGGCCTTGCACAGTTAGAGCAATTCAGCACAGTTTCTGGAGATGGCAGCCATATCTGGCTATCTGGTGTGCCGCTTTACATCACGATTAGCTTGGTGTGTGCTACAATGGCTTTTATATGGTTAACCCCGCGAATTACAAAATTAGTACCGCCTCCTCTTTTAGCAATTTCGATAGTTACAATTTTTGTATTAATTCTCGATTTGAACGTATTGCGGGTTGGCGACATTGCTAGTTTATCTGGTGGATTGCCTGAATTCAGGCTGCCGATGGTCCAAGTGAACTTGGACACCTTATTAATTATAATTCCATATGCTGTTATACTTGCATCAATTGGTTTAATCGAAAGTCTATTAACCTTAAATCTTGTTGGCGATATCACAGGCCAGCGAGGCGGCGCATCAAGAGAATGTGTGGCGCAGGGATGCGCTAATCTGGCTACTGGATTTTTTGGCGGTATGGGAGGGTGCGCAATGATAGGCCAATCAATGATAAATGTAGAATCAGGGGGTAGAACTCGGATAGCTGGAATAATTGCATCATTGTTTTTGCTGTTTTTTATTTTATTTGCAGCACCTGCTATTGAGCAAATTCCCATCGCGACGCTGACAGGCGTTATGTTCATGGTGGTTATCGGAACCTTTGCTTGGAACAGCCTGAAAAGTATTTTTATTATGCCTCGTTCTGATGCCTTTATTGTTATTATCGTAACAGCCGTTACAGTTGCCAAAGATCTGGCAGTTGCTGTGGTTGTTGGCGTAATTATATCAGCGCTTATCTATGCTTGGAACTCTGCTAAACGAATTGATGCTTCGAGAAGACCTTCGGTTAGAGAAGCAGGTGCACTTGTATATGATATACAAGGCCCGTTATTTTTTGCTTCTGCATCAGGTTTTCGTGATTTATTTAATATACTGGAAGACCCTGAATTTGTGATTATTGATTTTAAGAATTCCAGAGTCGTTGATCAATCCGCGCTACAAGCAATAGAAGATGTGGCCGCAAAATATGCAGAAGCTGGCAAACAGATAAAATTGCGCCATCTCAGCCCTGATTGTCACAGCCTATTATCAAAAGCTGGGCAGTTAATTATAGATAGCGATGATGATCCCAAATATGGCGTGGCGGTGGATTATGGCATTAAATTAGGTATTTTTGATAGTACAAACTAGGCGTGCTTTTTATGGGGCACGGTCAAGATCATAAAAAGCTTTAAAAGCACCATAAAACCAAATTGCTATTGAACATCAACAGCATAAAATAACTAGTCTACACTAAAAGCAGGGTCCTGCAATTTAGTAACGCGGTAGTCAAGAAACCTATATCCTTAATTTTTCCGAACTAGCGTTGTTTGTAACTCGGAAATATCACCAGAACAGCATTCAACCACATTAGATTTGCAATAGGCACATTGCTCATGTCCATGAACCACAACCATTTGCCATGGGGCATGGCATCTGGGACATTTCTTCTTTTTGTCGTCCGGTATTGGCGGGGTAAAATTAAGCGTCATTTTTCTAACTTCAATCCATAATTAAGACAAAAAGGGATAATTAGGACACAGCAACTCGTCTCTTTCTTTAATTTTGGAATAAAATGGCGGACCATAATCTGCCCATAAT
>JAACDT010000049.1 GCA_009936885.1 Alphaproteobacteria bacterium | reverse complement strand
TGTATGGTTTTGTTGCGGCAACAAAGGTTGATGAAAACTTTATGAGCCAAGTTTTAGAGCATGTGTTTTTGGCAAATGGGGTATCCCCAGTTGATGCAGACGGATTCTCTGCATTAGAAGAGAAATCAACGATTGAAGTGTTAGAATTTTATAAGAAACTTGCAAAATCTTCTCCAGAAGGTGAGTTATATTGGAAACAATCTCGTGAAATGTACTTCGCTGGTAAAGCAGCTATGATTATCTGGTCACCATTTATTCTTGACGAGCTGGCTGGTCTGAGAGATTCTGCTCCACCAACAATCAACGATGACCCAACTTCTGGTGAGCTAGCCTCTAAAACAGGTATTGTAACAACATTTGGTGGTCCTTCAAATTCTGGTGGTGCGGCTTGGGCTGATATCAGATATTTTGGTGTCACAAATGATGCAAACACAGATGTAGCTTCTGAGTTTGTTAAGTTCTCCATGAGTGATGGGTACACCTCTACACTTTCAATAGCGCCAGAAGGCAAGTTTCCAGTTCGCCGGGGTGAGCCATCTGATTCAAATCGCTATGTGGAAGCATGGTCAAAGCTTCCTGTTGGTATAGATAGAAGAGCACCACTTTCTGAGCTGTACGCACCTGCTATGATCAACGAAATTGTTAGCGGACTTGAGACTGCTGATCGTTGGGGTGTGAAGGAAGGACAATTATCACTTGCTTCTAAAATCATCAACTCACAAGTGATCAACAGAATTGTTCGCCAGTTCATAGATGATGAAATCAGTGCGTCTGATGCTGTATCAAAAATGAATGATCAATTATCTTCAATTGATTAAATAATATGTGTGACAGGGAGTTTTTCTCCCTGTCATTTTACAAAAACTCTCTTCTTGTTCAATCTGAGAGCTTAAAATGGAAACCGGCAAACCAAAAAAAACAGAAGGTGTTATTGCGCGCCGTGAGAAGAGGCTCGCTTTGCGCTTGTTATCACCAACATTTTTATTGGTGATCGCAATTGTTATTTTTCCACTTTTTGCGAATTTCTGGATTTCTTTTAAGCCTATATCATTGGCAGATTTGGGTGCCCCGACTATTTTCGTGAAAGAGCGAATCAAAGGCAATTTAGAACAAACAGGTGAAAAGCTCGTTATAGAATACCGGTACCGTACTTCGTCTATGAAGTATCCTTTATCTAATGTTAGTTTCTCTGATATTCTGCCTGATGGGGTTAAACTGATACAAATTGACCCGCCATGCGCGATTGAGACTGTTTCAGCTAAAACAGTAATAAAGTGCGAATTGGGAGCGGTAGAGCCAAAGGCAAGGGGGCGCATTATTCTTGATGTAATGTCAGAGATGCCCCTTACCAAAGAGCAGTTCAACGTCTCAGAAATCAATACTCAGTTTGAAGCAACAAACATACTTACATCGCTTGATTTTTCGTTTTCAAACTATGTAAAAATTTTCTCTGCGTCTGAGTTTTTCGAGGTCTTGAAAACAACAATATATTATACTTTTTTTGGAACCGCAGGTGCTTTGATATTGGGTCTGTTCGCAGCTCAGATAATGCAAAAAGCATTTCCAGGCAGAGCCATTATTCGAGGTATTCTGCTATTTCCCTATGTCGCACCTGTTATCGCTGTTGCGTTCTCATGGGTTGTTTTGTTTGACCCATTCTCGGGCTCGGTAAATGCCATGATGATAGAGCTAGGTGTTGCAGAAAAACCAGTAAATTTCTTTGGTCAACGATTTGCCATGATAAGTTTATTTGGATTTCAGATTAAGCTGCCTGTTGCCCTATCTATGGTGATTTTGTTTGAGGTATGGCGTTATTTTCCATTATCGTTCTTGTTTATACTTGCCCGCATGCAATCCATTCCATCTGACCTTTATGAAGCAGCAGAAATGGATGGTGCAACCCCATTCCAGCAATTTTGGTATTTATCTTTGCCGCATATTGTCAGTATATTAGCTGTTTTGTTCTTACTTCGCTTTATTTGGACCTTTAATAAATTTGATGATATTTTCTTGCTCACAGGCGGGAATGCTGGAACGCGAACATTGACTGTGAATGTATATGAGCAAGCCTTTGCTGTTTCTAATCTAGGAGCAGGCGCAGCAGTTGCTGTTGTGATATTTATGTTTCTGCTTTTATTTTCCATTTTATTTATAAAATTTACACCAAAGGATGAAGCATAGTGGCATTCTGGAGACTGGGAATAACAGGTGGATTTTTGGCGGGCGCTATCTGGGCTTCGCTATGGCAACTGCTGGTTTGTGTGGCGTTGATTATCGGAAGCGATGTTCAAATAGAATTGCAGATGGGGCCAGCATTTATCACTGGTATAATTATGGGCGTCTTTGCGACCTTGTATAAGCCTAACAACGCGAAGATATATTTTTTGGTCGGTATTCTTCTATACGCCTTATTATTATTTTTATGTTCGTTTGGGGCGCCTTTTGGAAGCCTGCTTACCGATAATTACTGGTGCATGATAGTCTCTTTAATAATTATCTCTTCCCTGTCCTTTATATCTATCTCCCTCACGGTAGGTTCCCTTAACGCTGGGATGGTTACGAAATACTTTATAGAGGCATTTTATTCCCGTTTAATGTGGGGGCTTGGGCTCGTATTTTTTATCCTGATTGTCTCAATCCCTTTTTATGTGATGGTTCTGACGAGCCTGAAAAATCAGCAAAGTTTGCTTAGAAATCCGCTTGATCTTTCCATAGATTTTTCAGTTGCTCCTGAAAAGCTGTTTAATTCTTATATTGAATTATTTGTGAAATATGACTTTTTGACGCTTTTACTTAATTCAGCTTTTGTTTCAGTTGTAACTGTTTTCATAACGTTGTTATTTTCTATCCCCGGGGCATATGCAGTTGCGAAACTAAGATTTCCAGCACGTCAATGGCTCTCAAGCTCTATCTTGTTGATTTATCTTATCCCAGCCATAATATTGGTCATCCCTCTTTATTCGGTATTCAGTCAGCTTGGTCTACGAAATTCGTTATTTGGGCTTTGTATTGTTTATCCAGCAACAACTATTCCGGTTGCCTTATATATGCTGAAAGGATATTTCTCGGGCTTGCCGAGTGAGCTTGATGATGCAGGGCTCATGGATGGTCTGACCCGTTGGCAAATCATTCTGAAAATTTCGATTCCGTTATCAGTCCCTGCTATAGCCTCGGTGGCTTTATATGTATTTATGATTGCTTGGAATGAGTTTTTATTCGCATTTATGTTTTTAGATGATGTTAAAATTTTTACATTATCAAGAGGAATAGTATCATTGGACTCAACCGAAGTTCCAAGGCAACATCTGATGGCAGCAGCCGTTGTAGCTACAGTTCCCGTGCTATTTATTTTCCTATGGTTTGAGAAATTCCTGGTTTCCGGACTTACTTCCGGAAGTGTGAAAGGTTAGAGATGAACGAAATGATAAAAGAGGCCATAAACGTTCTAAAGGAAAATGATAGGGGTGGTTACACCGTTCCTACCAGCAGATTGTACCCATTCCAGTGGAATTGGGATTCTGGCTTTACGGCTATGGGGTTGTGGCATTTTAACAAATGGCGTGCTTGGCTAGAAATTATTTCATTGCTAGATGCGCAATGGGAAAACGGAATGATACCCCATATTGTATTTAGGCAAAGCGATCCAGATTATTTTCCAGGGCCTGATATTTGGCATAGTAATAACGAGCCTCCTACAAGTTGTGTCTCTCAACCCCCAGTACTTGCAACCATCGTCTGGCAAATGGTTGAAAAAGGAACGCCTTATGATTCTCGAAAGGCAAAAGAAATATTCTCTCGGTTAATGGCAAGTCATCGCTGGTTCATGGAGTCGCGCGATCCTGTAAATGATGGCGTTATTGCAACTGTACATCCGTGGGAGACAGGAAGAGATAATTGTCCTGATTGGGACCTAGGGTTGAGTAATGTTGAAGTACCTGAAGAACTTGAAACTTATATTAGAAGAGATACCACACATGTGGAAACCGAACAGCGTCCAACCCAGCAAGAATATGACAAATATATGGCGATTGTTCATTTTGGCAAAAAAGTGGGGTGGGATAATGATACCATATACCGTGAAGGCCCATTTCTTATGGCTGATCCTGGAATACAATTTATCTTACTTCGTGCAACAAAGGATTTGTTGCAATTAGCAAAACTTTTAAAACTGGAAGCTGAGTTTGATGAAATTCAGCAATGGATAAATAAACTTACCCAAGGCTCGCAGTGGTTATGGAATGACATTGTAGGTGGTTTTTGTGCAAGAGATATCCGTACTGGGGAATTCAGTGATGGCATTACAAATGCCTCAATGTTGTGTTTTTACGCAAATGTCGGAAATGCCGAACAGAAAGAGAAAATGAGAGCGCATTGTGAACGGATTCTGGATAAGTGCAATTATGGTTTTCCTAGCTGGGATCCTGAGCATAAGAGTTTTGATAAAATACGTTATTGGCGTGGCCCTGTATGGCTCGTCATGAATTACATGATTGGAAAAGGTCTTTTAGAGTGTGGGTTTGATAAGCTAGCTTATAGAATTATGAATGACACAAAAATGCTAGTGGATAATGCAGGGATGGCAGAGTATTTTGACCCCATGGAAGGAAGCCCGCTGGGAGGTCGAAACTTCTCATGGACGGCTGCGATTTACCTTGAAATGTGTTCTGCTGATGTGTCAGAAGATACCATAAATAGGGTTTGATAGCAGTATGGCCTCTATAGAACTTAAGCAAATTCATAAATGGTTTGATACAGCCCACGTAATTGATGGGGTGGATTTACTAATCGAAAAGGGCGAATTTGTTGTATTTGTCGGCCCCTCTGGTTGCGGAAAATCAACTTTGCTTCGCATTATTGCGGGCTTAGAAGAGGCAAGCTCTGGAAGCGTGCTAATTGATTCGCAGGATGTGACTGCAAATCTTCCGTCAGAGAGAAGCCTTGCAATGGTTTTTCAATCTTATGCCTTATACCCGCATATGAATGTTCGAGAAAATATTGGATTTGCTCTAAAAACAGCGGGGCTGGAGAAAAAGCTTATTGATGAGAAAGTTGACGAGACAGCTAAAATTCTCGAATTAAATGCCTTGCTAGACAGACTCCCAAAGCAGTTGTCGGGCGGACAAAGACAGCGTGTTGCAATCGGAAGGGCAATTATTAGGGAGCCAAAAGGGTTTTTATTTGATGAACCCTTATCAAATTTGGATGCCGCGCTTCGGGTGAATATGCGACTTGAAATTTCCCACCTACATAAAAAATTAGGCATTACAACTATCTACGTAACACATGATCAGATTGAAGCCATGACACTTGCAGATAGAATAGTTGTATTAAATAAGGGACAGATAGTTCAGGCGGGCTCTCCAAGGGTGCTATATAATAAGCCGAATAGTGCGTTTGTTGCTGAATTTATTGGTAGTCCTAAAATGAATATGATCCCTTGCTTTAGCGAGGATGGCAATATTACTCTTCAGCTTGGAAGCGGGAAAAAAACAAACATAAAAAGCCCTGGTAAACAGACCTTTAAAATGGGGGCTAGACCCGAGACAATTATTTTTACTGAGCTAGATAAAGCAGACTTGATAGGAAAACTGGTTCTTTGTGAATATTTAGGCTCAGAGCAATTTGCCTATGTAGATTGCGGAGATGCACTCCTGATAACGGTAAGGATTGACCCAACAACAGAGATGGAAATTGGTATTGAAGTTGGTTTGAGTTTCGATCAGTCTAATTTACATTTTTTCGCTGATAGTGGGCTTAGGATCGAGCCATAATTACTATAATCCAGCATTCTATGTGTATCAAAGGAGTTTATGGCTTTCCTAAATAAACATAAATGTTAGACAATAATTAGCATCTTAACGAGCAATTAAATTTTGGAGAGAATAATGGAAATCGGTGAGCGCCCATGGGGCCGTTATGAAGTTATTTTGGAGGATATTGGATATAAGGTAAAAAGAATCACTGTTGAGCCTGGCGGACGATTATCACTCCAATCACATGAGCATCGCTCAGAGCATTGGGTTGTTGTATCTGGCACAGCAAAGATTACTATTAACGATACTTTGCAACGATTGGAGGCTGGAAAATCCGCCTATATTCCGCTTGGAAGCAAACACCGACTGGAGAACGAGGAAAAAGAGCCGATGTCGTTAATTGAGGTGCAATTAGGAGATTATCTTGGAGAGGATGATATCAAACGTTATGAGGATATTTACGGGCGCTAACTTACTTTTAATTCCTAGCTTTATCGCTCCTTTTTCTATGCACCGAAATAAAAAGATGATGCAGATGTGATGGCTTGCGCTATAAAACTTGCTGCAATTAAATAGTAAAAATAATCAAGTTCCATGAAATTATATCTTACCAGTAAGAGCCCGCCGCATAATATAATGACAAAGCACCACCCCAAAAACTGGCCATAATATACGCCCTGCACCTTGGGATGCAAAATAAAGACACAATGCCAAGCCAAATAGGAAATAAAATGGCCCTACAATTCTAAGGTAGGTTGTTGCCGCTAGTTGAACGCCTGCTTCATTTGTAAAAAGATCAATCCAGATTTCTGGAAAAATTGCCAATAGGGTGTCAATACTGCTGACAAGAAGAGCTGCAAATAATGAAGCTGTCCAACCAATCTTGTAGTCGCGGTTGTTCGACCTGTAGCAAACGATCCCATTTTTTTAAAAAGGATCTTGGATATGGGGGCGTTAACATTATTATTGCCGTATGTTCAGATAGCAAAGGAAGCTCGTGAAGCCGTAAAATCAGTATCTTATGGGCCTGAGGGTATTAGAGGAATTGCAGGAAGCACGCGCGCAACTCGTTATGGCTGGGTTGAAAATTATTTTCAAAATGCAAGAGATGAGATTTGTCTGCTTGTTCAAGTCGAATCAATTTCAGCTATTCAAGAGTTAGAGCAGATTGCAACTACAAAAGGGGTGGACGGTGTGTTTATTGGACCTGGGGATTTGAGCTCCAGCATGGGGTATCCAGGTCAGCTAGAACATCCAGAGGTTCTGGCTGTGATTAAAGAAGCGCTGAACCTACTTAATGGACTTAATGTTCCCTCTGGTATTCTTGCCTTAAATTTGCCTAGCGCAAACATGTACATAGAACAAGGAATCAAGTTTACCGCCGTTGGTGTTGATTTAATTTTACTTACAGAGGCTGCACGGACTTTAAGAGAGGCGTTCTAAGCGTTACACAGATAGTTAATTTTCCAACCTTTTTTTAGTTAGTAACATCGTTATTTTTCTAGCCAGCTCGGAGGCGTGTTTGGCGCTATCCCGCTGACAGCTGCCTCAACACAATCGCGAAGACTTGCTAATCGTGCATGCCTTCCTGAAAGCCCATATGCATAATGAGCATACTTCCCTGAATTTGTAATGATATTGTGCGCTTGCGGAGGCAAAACGGGTTCAGTTATTGAACACCAGCAGATATCTGCTATCACTTGCACACCAGATTGAATTAATGTGTGATAAATTTTCGCTTGCTTAAGAAGGGCAAGCGTCTGTCTTCCCACTGTAATAATCATGTTAGTATTAGAATGACATTTTCTGTTTGAGAAATAGCTGTTAATTTTTTTCACCTCCTCGAAAGAGGCGTGCGGGCTTCCAATTGCAACAAGGTCAATAGCTGTTTCAGCCTGGTTGAGTTCCTGCCAAGCTAGAGTGAGGCTCTCAATATTGATGATGTGCATTGTAGCCTCTGGTGCTACAGGCAGGTTCGCTTCCGGTGTTTGCCCTGATATATGAAGCATTGGAGCACCAGAAGTCGTACCAAAAGCTGCACAAAGTGACTTTAAATCATCTGGCTCTGGATTGAGATTTTCTAGACCTTTTATAATTGGAATCTGATTAGGAGAGGTCTTCCCAGCAAGCCAGCCAATTATAGGCCAAAAAACATCATCGGGTTCTATATCAAAAATCTCCACTGATATAATTGTTTGGGCGATTCTGCCATCGTCTTTGTAGACGCCAGATTCTGGTGCTCTCCCAGTCATAGCAATAAACAAATCAAGATAGTCTGGATGCTTTAAGGTTCTTGCACCTAAGATGCTGTTAGCATAAATCACTGCGTTTGACTCAGACCATCCGATGATTTCGCCGAACTCTGGCCTTTCTTCTAATAGATATGGCGCGCAGGTAAATACAGGCTTGGCTCCCATCTTGACATAGGCGTCTGCGAGCCTGCTTGCTTGATTTCCAAAATCTTCAGGTATTTTTTGAGATAGCCAGTTTTCGCGATCTACAGAAATAGCATTTATAGTTGTCGGTACTCTGACCTGTGCACCAAGTTCAACCATCTTCTCAGCAAAAATTAAATTTGCCGAATGGGCTAGAATGCACCCATCTATATGGCCTTTTTGTATGTCTATAAGTGTAGTTGTATCATTAGCCGCAGCCATCAGGCAAATAATCTGCATACCTATCTTGGCAGCAGAGCCATATTTTCCCTTTAAATATTCTTGGTCTGTGTCTGTTAGGCTTAGACCAGTCGGTTTGATAATGTTGAGCTCATAGGTATCGCTTTCTGTGATTATTTTACTACCCTGAATGCGCGCCGATTTGGCATTAGAAAGGGTGTTATAATGCTTTTTTGTTAACCTAGCTACAGGGAGGGGTCTATTAAAGATATGTTCAGAAACTAGAGCTCCAAGACTTAGTATTTCCTCATTTTCACAGAATATTATAGCAGCGGGTGCGATATTTTTAAATGATAATTCTAGTAAAACCCCGCTACCACTGCAAGAGCCTCTGGAAGAGGGCATCATCAATATTTTCCCAGATATTATCTTCTGATAACAAGGGTGATGGATATCAATAATCATGCCTGTATCAGGGTCTACGCCGCCCCAAAAGCTTAATCCTTCAGAGCATACTAAAATTTCTCCAGTAACATCTCCTATAGTGAGCATGCGGCCTGCCGCTTCTGTATCGGGGGGATATGAATTCATTTGACTTTCGTCTTGGATGCTAGAAACAAAACATTTCTTTTTTGTGTTGAATGACAATTCAAAATTTAAATGTCATTAAATTGATAACAAATATGGCGATAATTTTAATCAAACACAAGCTAATAGAAACGATGAAGAACGGAGAGAATCGAAGATTGCCGAAAACAACAAACTATCTAGTTGTAGTTGCTTTTATAGAAATTTAGCATGAATTATCTGGTTTAGTTCCCTTGATTTAATCTCTGCTTGCATAAAAACTAAAATGTGTGACATTTTTAATCTTAAAACTTGTTAAATTTATAGGAGATAAAAATGCTAAGTAGAATTATAGGAATCTCACTTGCATCTTTGCTGTTGGCTGCTCCAGTGGCTGCAGATACGTTAGATGATGTAATTGATGCTGGTACGCTCAAATGTGGTGTTGTTCTGGATTTTCCGCCAATCGGATACTTTGACGCCAATAATGAGCCTGCAGGCTTTGACGTTGAATATTGCAATGACCTTGCTGCAGCTCTCGAAGTTGATGTTGAGATTTTGTCTTTGACTTGGTCGGAGCGTTTACCAGTGATCGTGACAGGTCGCGCAGATGTAGTTTTTGGTGCAACCTCGGACAGCTTGTCGCGCGCAAAGACTGTCGGATTTTCAATTCCATATGCAATTTATTATGCCCAAGGTGTTGTAAACTCAAATAGTGGTATCAAAACATTCGAAGATATCCGTGGCAAGCGAGTTGCCGCTGCTGTTGGTACTGTGCCAGAACAAGAATGGCTTAAAATCGCTAAAGAATGGGGCGAGGAAAATCTTTACCAGGGTTACCAGTCCGAAAACGAAGTATTTCTGGCAGTCGCTCAGGGAAAGGCAGATCTTGGTATCACAACTAACACAGCTGTAAAACCTATTACGGATCAATATGATAATATTGATGCTGGTCCGCGTATGCCATGGACGACCGATTATACATCTGTGGTTGGTAAGAGAAAAGATATCAGCTGGCTAAATTACTTGAACTTGTTCGTAACGCATCAAGTTAGGTCTGGGCGTTACCAGGAGTTATGGGGTAAATATGTTGGTGGTGATGCACCAGAACTTAGAATTCCTGGTGTAATGTATTAATTTTATAATATAATTTAATGCCCCCTCTCTTGATTATATCTAGTGAGGGGGCTTGCCGGATTTAACCTAATGTTTGATTATAATTTTCACTGGCGTCCAGTGCTTAAAAGCTTGCCTGACTTGCTGGAGGCTAGCCTTGTCACATTACAAGTCGCTGTATTATCAATGGCAATAGGTATTGTAATCGGGCTCTTTTTATCTGTCATTAGGTTAAAATCAAACGGACCGCTCTATTGGTTTGCAACTAGCTGGATAGAACTTGCTAGAAATACTCCCGCCTTATTTCAATTGTTTTTCTTTGGATTTGGGCTTGGTGCATTAGGTATTCATTTAACTCCGTTTTTCATTGTGCTAGCTGGACTAAGCTTTAATAATGCGGGGTATCTTGCAGAAAATTTCAGAGGAGGCTTTAACGCTGTTCCAGATACACAAATGAAAGCAGCAAGAAGTCTGGGTATGAATTTTTGGCAAACCTATACCCGCATTTTGGTGCCACAAGTACTGAGAATAGTGTATTATCCTATGACTAACCAGTTTGTTTGGGCCGTGCTTATGTCATCGCTTGGTATGTTAGTTGGCTTTCGCGAATTATCGGGAGAAACCCAATTTTTTGCCAGTAAGACCTATAGAATTTTTGAATATTTCGCAGCAGCAGCCATCATCTATTATTTTATGGTCAAGCTGATTTTATTCATATCAAGACTTCTGGCCACCCGATTATTTCGGTATTAATAAGAGGTCTTTGATGGAAAGCCAAATTAGTTTCTTCAGTAGTTTTGCCCTAAATGATGTATTTTTTATGGCTGAAGCTGCATGGCGGACGCTCTTAATATCCATAATTTCAATTTCTATTGGAACATTACTGGGTAGTCTTTTTGGATGGATGCTGTATGAGGGGCGTTTTCTTGCCATTATAGTGGTTGCACCTATTTTAGACGTAGTCCGTTCAGTACCACTTATAATCCAACTTGTTCTATTTTATGTTTTTGCTCCGATTATCGGGTTCGACCTAGATGCATTTCAGTCTGGCCTTGTGATATTAACTTTGTATACTGCTGCTCTTGTAGCAAATGTGGTAAGGGGGGGCATTGCATCTGTTGGTATGCCAATGAGACGAGCATCACGCTCTCTTGGCATGAATTATTGGCAGGATTTATTCTATGTTGTATTTCCCATAGGTGTCCGCGCTATTTTTCCATCATGGGTAGGGGTCGCATTAGGTGTTTTAAAGGATAGCGCTTTAGTGTCTGTTTTAGGATATGTTGAGCTTCTTCGTGCCA
>JAACDT010000006.1 GCA_009936885.1 Alphaproteobacteria bacterium | reverse complement strand
TGCCCCAGCTACCAGAAATTTTATAGATCATGGGCTTACTAGAATGGGAATGCTCTGCAACCAGAGCTACTGAAAAATCTGATACAATAAAGGCCCATACTAAACAGCTAAAAGATACCAATACAAAAATGGCATTCAAAATCGCTAATCTGATAGTAGCGTTGTGAATTACATCTATTGATTTTCTGGCTGCATAAATAGGGGCAAAAGACTGACATAGTGACAAAACAAAGGCAAAAATAATCGAGAAATGTCCAATCTCGGTAATCATTTGGTTACCTCTCCTTGCCAGACCCCTTGTTCTTTCAATTTATCAGCTACCTCGCGCGGCATATATTGCTCATCATGTTTTGCCATTACTGTATCTGCATTGAAAGTATCATTATTAAACTTCCCTTCTACTATAACCCCCTGACCACCGCGAAAAATATCGGGAAGCGCCCCTGTATAAATAACGGCTTGCTGGCTATTTACATCTTCTACAACAAACTGAGCTGTCAGCCCATCAATACGGATGCTATCTTTTTGCACTAGCCCTCCAATTCGAATAGCACGATTGCCGATTTCTAATGTGTCTATTTCCGAAGGAGTATAAAAATAAACAATATTCTCTTTAAGAGCAGACGTTGTTAATCCTACTGCTGTTGCAAGAAAGATAGCAGCTACTCCAAAAAGTATTAATCGTTTCAGCTTTGGTGACATGCATGTCTCTTTTCTATCGAATACCAACCAACCGCCAAGAATGTTGACAAGGATGGCCACAGGAATGGTGAATAGCATGAGCTAAGATAATGTAGCAGATGATGCCGTATTTTTGTTCTTTGAGCTCTTTAATAAACACGTTCAAGCCCACAATGTAACAAGTTCATTTCTTCATTCAAGTGTCATGTGTCACTATTTCACAGGCCTATGTCACAAGCGTTAAATCTGTTTCATCAGGCATTTTGCCAAGCATTTCGTAAAATAATTCAAAAACCAAGCGAACTAATTGGGAATGCCCTTTTGCGTTTTTATTGAAATAGGCAAATATTTGCTATGATATATCGTAAAAATTAAAAAATATTATTTATTTAGGGTTATTTGGGTTCACTATTAAAAAATATTTCTATATCAAATGTGTTCGCTTAAAATGATAGTGGGTTTTTTTAGAGTTGTTCCTAAATATCATAGCTCACACACTACAGGGCACACACACATAATCGAAGAAAAGAGAGGCCAATGAAACGTTTAATTAACACCTTATATATAGGTATTTTAACAATACTTGCTGCGTTGATGACAGCCTGTGTTGCAACTGCATCAACCCCTTTGGTTTCAGCAAATTGGTTGGCAGATAATCTTAATAATCCTGAGTTAGTAATTATCGATTTGCGTAATTCAATAGATGGCGGCGGATATGAGACTTTCTTAGAAGGCCATATTCCAGGGGCTATTCATTCTGATTATGGAAGAGCTGGATGGCGTGTTTCAAGAGATGGCACGCCTGGATTATTACCTACAGACAGCCAGTTTCAATCGCTAGCGCGGAATCTAGGCATTAATGACAACTCCCAAATTGTGATTGTACCAGCGGGTGTATCTTCAACGGATTTTGGCTCGTCAGCACGCGCCTATTGGACGTTTAAAGTGTTCGGGCACGAAGATGTTTCTATCCTTAATGGTGGATGGAACAACTGGAGCAAGACTTATCCAAATAAGATTGAGGCAGGAGCCCCGATTGCACCTATTGAAGGCAACTTTGTAGCATCATTTTCTCCCGAAGGTTATATTGATACAGATGGGGTGGAGCAATTAGTTTCTGATAAATCATCTCCTGTCGCTCTTCTGGATGGACGCACAGAGGCCCAATTTTGGGGGGAGGGAAAACACCCAAAAGCCAGTGCGGCTGGGCATATCCCAGGTGCAATATTAATCTCGCAGTCAAATGCATATAATGAAATTGACAATCAAATTAAACCTGTCGAAATATTGGCAGAGATTTATGATGACGTTACCGAGGGGCCAGTTGTAAGCTATTGTAATACAGGGCATTGGGCAGCCACAAATTGGTTCGTATTATCTGAATTACTTGGAAATAAAAATGTACTCTTGTATGATGGCTCAATGGTGGAATGGACAAAAGATCAAAGCCGTCCATTAGTGTCAGAGAAATCAAACCTTACTAAGGTTAAAGAATTCTTGAAACTTGGATAAGGAACTTCATATGGCAAATTCTGCTACAAAAGCAGAGATGTCTCAGTCTACGCAATCTGGCCAGGATACTAAAACAGATTATTTAGTAATCTTAATCTTGGCCATTGCGGGATTGATTGTTGCTGGGCTTGTATCTCTTGATACCGGGGGCAGAGGCGTAATCCTATTTACTTTGGGCGCGCTTTTGGGGGCCTCGTTTTTATTTTTTCAATATGGGTTTGCCTCAGGCTGGCGATTGCTGATAACACAAGGTGATACCCGTCCCATGGGCTATCATTTTCTGCTTGTTGGATTATGCTCTTTGGTGTTTTTGCCAGTAAGTTTTTTAGATTTAGGGGCTTCTGGCAATCTTGCACCGATATCAATCTCCCTCATAATGGGCTCCTCTATATTTGGAATTGGAATGCAACTTGCCAATGGATGCGGGTCTGGCGTTTTATTCACTTATGGCGGCGGTTCTGCACGAATGTTATTTGCGCTACCCGGGTTTGTAATTGGATCTGTATTAGGCAGTCTTGCTCTGCCCCCAGTCTTGGAATGGGGCGCGCTTAATCCAATTGCAATTGGAGGAAGAGACAGCTTGTTAGTTTCTCTTTTAACGAATGTCTCTTTGATTTTTGGGGTAATGGCTGTGTGTTTTTACCTAGCGCATAAATCAGGTCGTGCGCTTAGCAAAAAATGGCTTTTAGGAACTGGATTAATTGCGGTTCTGTGCGCTTTGGTGTTTGTCATCTCTGGCCATCCATGGGGGGTAACTTTCGGATTTACGGTTTGGGGCGGCAAGCTCGCTTTATTAGCAGGTCTGCCAATTGATAAGGCGGTATTTTGGCGGTGGCCAGGGCCTGCTCTTGCTCTAAAACAATCTGTATTTGCGGATATTAGCAGTCTTATGAATTTTGGAATTATAATTGGAGCAGGATTACTTGCCGCCATAACCGCAAGCTTTGCACGGCAACCATGGCCTCCTTCTCGCCAGCTAATAGCCGCAATTATTGGCGGTTTACTAATGGGGGTAGGGGCAAGATTAGCATTTGGATGTAATATCGGTGCATTTTTAGCTGGGATTTCTTCTGGAAGCTTACATGGCTGGCTCTGGGCGATATTTGCGTTAGCGGGAAGTTGGATAGGCATCAAGATTAGACCTTATTTTGGATTTTAAAAGCGATGTATATCTCCCTTAGGAAAATTCATATAACGCTGTTTTTGTTGATTTTTATAGTGCTTGTCCTAGACCATCTTACAAGTTCTACCTCCAGAAGTCTTGCAGCGCCAGCAGATGGCGCCGCCTCTTGTGCGCCTTGCGGGGCACCCTGTCCGCAATAACAGATGTCTTTAATGATATCTGGTAGCAAATTAGGTATTTGTTAGGGTAGCATAGCAAAGAGCTCATTTTGACCTTTTAATTGAAGTGAGGCAATAACGATGCTACATTTTTGAGTGCTGCTAAAATCAATCAAAGGCGAATATCAAAATGCCACTTCCTATTTTTCATCACTACCCGCAATCACCCATCGCAGAAAAAATCCGTATGACATTCGGTATAATGGGGATGGAATGGCAATCTGTTCATATACCGCGTATACCGCCAAAACCGTTATTAATGCCGCTTACGGGTGGCTATCGCAGAACGCCTGTTTTGCAGTTCGGATCAGACATTTTCTGCGATAGCCAGTCTATTGCAGGTCAACTTGGATTACAAAATATTAAGCCATCTGCATATCAGCTATCCAATAAGGCTCTTGAGCTAATTCTAGGAAGCTTTGGTGAAACGATTTTATTTAGCCTTACCGTAAGGGTGGTACTTACGAGCTCCATGGGTGTTGCACCCGAAGAATTCATTAAGGATAGAGGCTCATTATATTTCGAGCCTGGATGGACGGTAGAAGAGATGAGAGATTCGCTTCCCAGTATTCTACTACAATTGCAAGCTGCCTTTGATTTAATAAATCATCATCTGCTGGAAAATGGCCCTTTTATAAATGGGGATAGGCCCAGCTATTCTGACGCGGTTGTGCAACATTGTGTTTGGTTTTTATGTGGCCGCTGGGAAGGCGGGAATGAATTTATCAAGCCTTTTGATGCGATATGCAAGCAGCGTGACCTTATTGCATCATTTGGTCATGGAACATCACATGATATTTCAGCAGAGCAGGCATTAGAAACGGCAATTAAAAATCCCCCCAACGCTCCAAAAGGTATAAATTGTACCTATACTGGCGGTTTGAAATACGCACAGAAGGTAAAGATTCGTCCAAATGGCAGAACTTCTGACCCAGATGTCATAGGCGCACTTCGCTATCTCGATGAGACACTAATCATAGTCGATTATGCGCATGAGGATGCAGGACAGGTCGCCATACATTTTCCAGTATTAGGCTATCAAATTTCAGCGCTTTGAGTTTCTACATATCATGATTAGCGTTTGCGCTGACCTTCTGATGACAGCTTAGATACGCTGCCTTTGAGCGTAAGCGGAATTTGGGATGCCATAAATAAGGCCGTTGCAGGGGCAAGCACAAATACTTTTATGTTAACCCAGCCCTCATCATCCAATGTTCTCCACGCTGCCTCGTTAGCAATAGCAAGACAAACAAAAAATAGCCCCCATCGGATAGAGAGTTTCATCCAAGTTTCATGTGTTAAACGAAACTGCTTTCCAAAAAATAATTTCATTACGGGGTAGTTTCGAGCCCATCCAAATATTAATAATCCAGCAAAGGAGACATTGAATAGGCTGGACTGAATTTTTATGAAAATCGTTTCTTCTGTGATAAAGGCAACTGCTAAAAATATTACGGAAATTAGAGTAGAAAACAGCGGAAAGTACAAAATAGAGTTATCTTTAGCATATTGAGCGAAAATAAGAACAGAAGAGGATAAAATAGCCGCAAAGGCACCAATATATAACGAGAACATGCTTGTTCCAACAAACAATGCTAACAAAGGCAAAGTCTCTAATAAAACGGATAAAAACGGTTTCATATTCTATTATTTTTTTAATTTCATTCATAATTGAAATAATTCCCAATGCCGAAAAGGAAATAGCTCTGAGCCATATTGCGTGAGAACATTTAATTGGGTGGCTTGAATAGCTAAGCGCTTGGTTGCGGTCTTGAGAAATATCGTAAAATGCTTGTCATCTGGCGTGATGCGTGTGATATATTTACCCTTGATGGAATGGCAAAAAATTCAG
>JAACDT010000266.1 GCA_009936885.1 Alphaproteobacteria bacterium | reverse complement strand
GTTAAGTCCATTATCTTTTATAGAGCGTACCTCTAAACTCTATCCAGAAAGGGTCTCCCTTATTTATGGGAAGCGAAAATATAGCTGGAGCGATACTTATGAGCGGTGCGTGAGACTTGCCTCTGCCTTGCAAAAACATGGCTTACAAAAAGGTGAGGTTGTAACGGTAATCGCTGCCAACACCCCTGAGTTATTTGAATGCCAATTTGCTGTTGCAATGGCTGGTGGTGTTCTAAACACGGTGAATATCAGGCTAGATGCGGATACAATTGCTTATATTTTTGAGCATGCAGAACCAAGAATACTTATCGCAGATGCCAGTTTTTCAAAAACAGTCTCATCTGCAATATCACAAGCTGATTACACTGAATTTGAGATAATTGATATTATTGACCAACAAGATAGCTCAAGCGCTTCTGCAACGCCCATTGGCACCTGCAACTATGAGCAACTCATAGAAGAAGGCGATATAGAATTTAAATGGCGGCTCCCAGAGGATGAATGGGATGCTGTATGTCTTAACTATACCTCCGGCACTGGGGGGCTTCCAAAAGGGGTGGTGTATCACCACCGAGGCGCTTATTTAATGGCTATGGGGACAATTCCTGCATGGCACATGCAGATGCATCCAACCTATCTATATACAGTGCCTATGTTCCATTGTAATGGGTGGGGACATGCTTGGATGATGACCTTACTTGCGGCTACCGTCATTTGCACACGCCAGCTTACAGCAGAAGCCATCTTTGGTTTAATAGAAACACATAAAGTCACTCATTTTGGGGGTGCCCCCATTATTTTAGGTATGCTTGTTAATGCACCAGCACAGATTCAGTTTAAGCCTGCTTGGCCTGTACAAGTAATGACTGCTGGTGCACCGCCTCCTGCCGCTATTTTGCAAAAAATAGAGGCGCTTGGATTTAGGGTTATGCAAGTATATGGATTAACAGAGACCTATGGACATGTTGTGCAATGTGTATGGCAGGACAAATGGAACCAGCTTGATTTTGCAGAACAAGCTGCGATTAAGGCGCAGCAGGGTGTACAATTCACACATACAGAAATGGTTGAAGTGTTAGACCGTGATACCAACAAGCCTGTGCCCGCAGATGGCAAGACAATTGGCGAAATTGTTATTCGCTCTAATACCATTATGAAAGGGTATCATAAGAACCAAAAAGCAACCGAAGAAAGCCTATCTGATGGCTTTTTTAGATCAGGCCATTTAGCCATTCGTCATGATACGGGCTATGTGGAAATTAAAGATAGACTAAAAGACATTATCATCTCAGGAGGAGAGAATATCTCGTCTGTGGAAATTGAAAATGTATTATATCGCCATGAAGGAATTGCATTTGCAGCAGTGGTTGCCAAAAAAGATGAGAAATGGGGCGAAACCCCATGCGCATTTGTTGAGATGAAACAAAATGTTACCGCTACCGAAGAAGATATTATTACCTTTTGCCGTCAGCATTTAGCAGGGTTCAAAGCACCAAAAACAATAATTTTTCAAGAAATCCCTAAAACATCAACCGGAAAAATTCAGAAATTCTTACTTCGGCAATCTTTGCAGGATACTGAATAATATTCCGGATAATATTCCGGCTATCGCATTTATCCTGTTAGGGACGGGAAGTGGACGTTTAATTCTGCTCTGCCGTTCCTGAATCAAGTAAAGATGCGATACGAGTTAGCGTTTGGGGCGTTTTTGCGAGTTTAATAAAATTCGCACGTTCTCTTGCGAACATCTCTTGCTCGGTAATGGATTGCCGCTCCCCTTCTTTTGCAACAATTACATCTGCTATCGCCATGGCGGTTGTTAGATTATGAGGTGTAAACATGCCCTGTGACACGCCATTTTCCATAAAGGCATGCATTTTCTCGCGCATAGTTGGATTAGCCAGTTTGAATGTTGGTATTTCTGGGGGGGTATATGCCTCCTGCATATTTAGATTTAAAGCGCAGGCCTGTTCAAATATTCTATCCTTATTCATTACTTGGCGATCCCTGTCAGGCAAGAAGTAACAATAACGCGCAGACATATCAGGCGACGTGCCTATTTTGCCGTAACCTATCTGCATCCAGCATTGCCAAGCAGCTTCATCCCAGTCTTGCGTTTTGTTAAACCAGCGAAGATAGGTTTGCTTCACCCCTCCCCCAGCGGGCAATAAGCCAACCCCAGCCTCCACCAGACCAAATGTCGAATTAGTATGAGCCACAAGCGCATCACAATGCGCCAACACCTCAAATCCGCCACCGATAGCAAGACCAGATGGCGCGCCAATCACTGGCACTGGTAAATAGTTGAGTTTTGATACGACTTTCTGAAAATCCCCCAGAAATTTGTCCATTTTTTGCCATTCGCTATTTTCAATAAGAGATCTGAAATGATTCAAATCCACACCTGCCGAAAAATGTTGCGCATCATTATGGATAATAACCCCGCTACCAGGGTCGCTTGCTACATATTCCAGCATTTTAACAGTCCCTGGGCGAAGTGCATTAGCCTTTGAATGGAACTCAACAAGGCGCATGTTATTATCAATTAAATAACAGCTCGCATCATTATTCTGAGACAGGACTGGCAAAGCGCGTCTTAGAATTTGAAGCCTAAAGGAGCCCTCTGGCAGACTTATAGGAACATACCCTCTATCACTATCACGTACAGAAACGATACCTTCATTGACCTGATAAAATGGTTTTCCAAATTGAAGCGCGGAAGGCATAGTAAGGCCTGCATCCCCCATTAATCGATTTAAGTTCTCACTTCCGATAGCATCAATCATCTCAAACGGGCCACGTTGCCAATTAAATCCCAATTTCATCGCATCATCGATATCTTGTGGGTTAGTCGTTATCGTGCCTAATAGCTGACCTGCATAACAAAAGATATGGGCTAAAACAGAACGGGCAAATTCGCCATATTCGCTATTATCTTGAACCAGCACTAATAATGCTTCTTCCTGCTCACTTTGTGCTTTGGCCGCTTTTTCTGCAATTTCTGGCAAAGGATTAATATCGCGCCATTTTATATCTGAGTTATGATTTAGTGATACTTCTCTGACCTGTCTGCCTGATGGGTTTTCTGCGTAAAATCCGCCCAATCCCTTTTGGCCTGTATAACCTGTTTTTATCAAAGAGGTTATTAGGTCAGGGTCAGTGCCTACTTTTTGAAAATCATCCTGCTCTGACAGAATTTGGTGCATGGATGACACCACATCTGACATAAGGTCAATTCCGATTAAATCATATAACCCAAAAACGCCTGTCTTTGGTATGCCCATCGGTCTACCAAGAATAGCATCCGCATCATCAAAGGGAATATTGCGGCTTATAGCTTCAAACAAGCCAACTTGCATAGCGTAAACACCAAGTCTGTTCCCGAGAAACCCTGGTGTATCGTTACATCTAACCACCCCTTTTCCAAGCACCACATCATTGAAATCAGCAAGTGCGTCCATAATATCCTTGCGGGTGTGAGTGCCAACAACTAACTCAAGCAAACGCATATAACGAACAGGATTAAAATAATGTGTGATGGCAAATCTCTGTTGGAATGCAACAGACATTTCCTCCATTAAAACCGTGATCGGAATCGAGGATGTGTTGGATGTTACAACACACTCACTCTTTATTATGCTATCCAAGCGTGAATAAAGTGATTTTTTAATATCAAGGCGTTCTACCACCGCCTCTATAATCCAGTCATAATCTTTTAACGCATCAAAATCACTTTCAATGGTGCCTGTTTGGATGTGTTTTGATACTTTTTTTGATACCAGCTGGGGGGGATCAGACTTAATAAGCCGCTCTATCGCTGCCTCTGCTGGGCTTATCTCATTTTCATCCTTTGCTGCCAAATCTAGCAGCAGCACATCTAGCCCGGCATTTGCTATCTGAGCCGCAATACCACTTCCCATTGTGCCTGCACCAATAACCGCGATTCTTTTGAATTGTATCTTAGCAGCTATCATTATTATGCCTCTAATTATAAGCTATTAATTTAAGAATTCTTGAATTGAGCTATTAACGTCATCTGGTTTTTCAATCGGAAGCATATGACCAGATTGTGCGATTTCAACACACGTTGAATTTTTAAATGCATCTGACATTTTAATACCCAATTTAACAGGCGTCATCTTATCATCTTGTGCAAGAATACATAAGACTGGCACCTCAATTTCTGCGGCGATATTAGTAGCATCAAACTGATTACAGGCAAGCAGATCAGCAGGTAAAGCATCTTGTGCATTTGCCATCATTAATTCACGTCCAATACCTAGGAGTGAATGACCGGGCTGGGATGCTGCAAAAAAATGACCATGCCTGCCATGACCCCATTCTGTCATCATTTTAACTGCAAGCGGCAATGAATTATTTGATTTATCAAGCAGATAATCATTCACTTTTATTTGTAATGCGCCTGCAATCAATATCAGCTTTTCAGCTAAATCGGGGTATTTATGTGCCAATGACATGGCAACAAGACATCCTTGTGAATGACCTACTATAATAGCAGATTTAAGAACACACTGAGCCATTAATCCAGCAACCCAATCTGCCATTTCCTCAATGGTTTCAAGAGGATTTCCTTTTGATAATCCATGACCTGGAAAATCAGGCGCATAGACATCATAACCTTGAAATGCAAAAAACCGTGTTTGCAAAACAAATGTAAGATGGCTTTGACCGCTTCCAGGCAAGAAGATAATAGCCTGATTTTCTATTGATGGTTTTTTGCCACCAGTAGAGATATAGGTTGAATGCCCATTCAATGTTAATTTCATAAAGCCATCCTAAAACACCAGTTTACCTAAAGCTTGCTAGCTGCTTTTAACCCTTGTTCAAAATCAGAAATAATATCGGAAATATCTTCTAAGCCAACAGATAATCTTATCATATCATCGGTAAGACCTGCTGATAACATGCTTTGTGAATCTATATGTGAATGTGTTGTGCTGGCAGGGTGAATAACAAGTGTCTTTGCATCCCCAACATTAGCAAGGTGAGATGATAAAGTGACAGTTTCTATAAATTTCTTTCCCGCATCACGTCCCCCCTTTATTCCAAAGGTAATGATAGAGCCGGCGCCCCTTGGAAGCATTTCTGCTGCAAGTTCATGTTGCGGATGCTCTGGCAGTGAGGGATGACGAACCCAAGAGATTTGTTCGTGTGATGTAAGAAATTTTAACAGCTCTTGTGTATTTTCAATGTGACGCTGCATTCTAAGGGGTAATGTTTCCAGCCCTTGCAGAATATGAAACGCGTTCATAGGGGCAAGACACGGCCCAAAATTATACATTGCTTCGGCACGAAATTTAGCCGTAAAGGCAACCGGTCCAAATTCCTCGTAAAAATTGATACCGTCCATTGCGTAATGTGGCTCAGAAATCGTGGAAAATTTATCGGTGCTACCCCAGTCGAAATTGCCGCCATCTACCACAACCCCACCTATCGCAACGCCATGTCCGCCCATCCATTTAGTGAGAGAATGGATGATAATATTCACACCATTCTTAATTGGCGCCATCAAATAAGGAGTGTTAAATGTGCCATCCACTATGAACAAGATTGAATGCTCCTGACAAATTTTTGCAACCGCATCCACATCTAGTATTACAAGTCCCGGGTTTCCAATTATTTCTGAGAAAAATATCTTCGTGTTTTCCTTAATGGCTGATTTTATCGCCTCATGATTGGTAGGGTCTACAAAAGTTGTATGAACCCCAAAACGGGGAAGTGTATATTTCAGCAGATTTACATTAGCGCCATATAATTGAGATGAGGCAACAATGTGATCTCCTGCAGAGCAGATAGTTAATAGCGCAGAGAACAACGCTGCCATACCTGAACTAGTTGCAGTAGCAGCCGCAGCATCATCTAGTGCGGCAACACGTTGTTCTAGAACAGCGACGGTTGGGTTTGATATACGTGAATATAAATGTCCTCCAACTTCCATATTATATAAAGCAGCTGCATGGCGTGTATCACGAAATACATAGGAGGTTGTTTGATGAATGGGAACCGCTCTTGAGCCAAATTCTGGATCTGGTGTTTGCCCC
>JAACDT010000265.1 GCA_009936885.1 Alphaproteobacteria bacterium | reverse complement strand
TTGAATTGAAAGATAAGCTGCATCTTGATGTCTCCACCGTTACTGGAAAAACACTGAGGCAAACAATCGAGGAGACTGAGTTTTCATGGCAGCAAAATATTGTTAAATCAGCAGCAGACCCTATTTACCGCGAAGGCGGGATGGCCGTTCTTAAAGGCAATCTTGCTCCAAATACAGCCATTATAAAACAATCTGCTGCAAGTGATAGTCTTCTTACTCACTCAGGGCGAGCGGTTGTGTTTGATGGGCTTGAAGATTTAGCGAACAGAATAGATAGCGAAGAGCTAGATGTTCATAAAGAGGATATCTTGGTGTTGAGATATATTGGACCCAAAGGAGCCCCTGGAATGCCAGAGGCAGGCCTAATTCCTATTCCAAAAAAGCTCGCACGACAAGGTGTCAAAGACATGGTTCGGATTTCGGATGGGCGTATGAGTGGAACGGCATCTGGCACTATCATACTTCATGTTTGTCCAGAAGCAGCAGATGGTGGTCCGCTGGCGCTTGTCCAAACCGGCGATAAGATAAGCCTTGATGTAAATTCAAGAAGCCTGCATCTGCATGTAGAAGATAGTGAACTTGCCAGACGCCAAGAAACGCTTGATCTCAGGAGATTTATCGCCAAAAGGGGCTACCATAAATTATATATGGAACATGTCTTGCAGGCAGATGAAGGGGTGGATTTTGACTTTCTCGTTTAGCTTCGGGTCTGGTTTTGTTTTTGGTACGCTGAATGACTAGAACTATCTGCTATGAATTCTAATATATTTATTGGCGTATTATGGATGGTATTAACAACCATTTGTTTTTCGCTAACGCTGACAGTTGTTCGCTATATCGGAACAGATATGCCAGCAACACAAGCTGCATTTATTCGTTATTTGTCAGGTGCAATCATACTGGCACCTTTCTGGCTGCCTGTTATGCGGCGATTATTAATAGATACAAAAAACCAACCATCAGAAGCCATAAAGATGAAACGAAAAAGTCTACGATTCTTTGTTTTGCGCGGGGCTATTCATAGTATAGCGGTAATTTTATGGTTTTATGCAACTATTCATATTCCAATTGCCGAAGTCACCGCTATTGGATATTCAATTCCTCTTTATGTTACAATCGGGGCAGCTTTGTTTTTTGGCGAGCATTTAAAGCCATACCACCTAATAGCACTTGGTATTGGATTTATAGGCGCGATGGTCATTATTAGACCTGGTTTTCAGCAAGTCTCTCTTGGACAATTGGCACAATTGCTTGCCTCCCCAATATTTGCAACTTCCTACCTGATGGCAAAACGCCTTTCTTTCAAAGAAAGCTCAATGGTTATTGTTGGTATGCTAAGCTTATTTGTATCTATGGCTCAAATACCAATGGTGCTGGTAGTATGGGAGAACCCAGATTTTTTTGATGTTATTTGTCTTGGGTTAGTAGCTATTTTAGCAACAACTGGGCATTATGCTATGACACAATCTTTCCGCCTTACGCCAATGACGATTAGCCAACCTGTCACTTATTTGCAACTTGTCTGGGCAAGTATTATGGGCATTTATCTATTTGGTGATAGGTTTGATATTTTTGTGATACTGGGCGGAGCCATGATAACACTCTCTGCCACTGTAATTGCGTATTTGGATACAAGAGCTCCAAAAGATGCTATTTAATCGCTTTCAAATAAAGTCTTGAACTGATCTCTCAATAAATTTTTCTGGACTTTTCCCATACTATTTCTTGGCAGTGATGACACGAACGCCACATGTTTTGGGCGTTTGTAATTCACAAGCTGGCTAGATAAGTAATTTACCACATCTGTTTGTGAAAGCTCGGCATCTTGTGGGGTAACAATAACCGCAATAACGGCCTCTCCAAAATCTGCATGAGGAACACCGACAACTGCACTCTCACTCACCTGTGTCAGCTCGTCCAAAACTGTTTCAATCTCTTTAGGGTAGATATTAAATCCCCCAGAAATGATTAAATCCTTCTCTCTGCCAACGATGGAGATGTAGCCATCCTCATCACGGCAAGCAAGATCCCCTGATATGAAATATCCATCAGAGCGAAATTCTGCTGCTGTTTTTTCGGGATTCTGCCAATAGCCTGTAAATAGGTTCGGACCCTTCATCTCAAGACTTCCAACCTCACCTTCAGCAACCTCCTCCATCGTCTCTCCTGAGGTTATACGCACAGTTATACCGTCAAGCGGCATACCTACTGTACCAGCTTTTCTTGTTCCATCATAGGGGTTTGAGGTAATCATGTTCGCTTCTGTCATACCGTAGCGTTCCAGAATCGCATGACCTGTTTTCTGGGTCCATTCTTCATGTGTTTGCGCCAATAAGGGCGCTGAACCAGACACAAATAAACGCATATTCTGAGCCGCCGAAGATAAATCAGGATGCTGAAGCAAGCGTGTATAGAATGTAGGAACGCCCATTAGCGAGGTAGCTGACGGCATCGCTTGGATAACTTTTTCTGTATCAAATTTATCCATAAACAGCATTTCAGCACCACTTACCAATGCAACATTAGTAGCCACAAATAGCCCATGAGTATGAAAAACAGGTAGAGCATGTATTAACACATCCTGCGCACTAAACTTCCACTGCCTGCATAGCGTTGATGCATTTGAGCCTAATGCACGGTGAGGTATCATTGCGCCCTTTGGTCTTCCTGTTGTGCCAGATGTATATAAAATAGCTGCTATATCTTCTTCCTGCCGCTCAGCAACAGAAGTAAATTTAACATTCTTCGAATTTATATCTTCATAGAATGAACCAGACTTATCAGCACCCATACTATATATAAAAGGAACATTTGATTCGCGTGCGATTTGGAATAATGTTTCCATTCTATCAAGCATGCAGACAAAAATGGTGGGCTGAGAATCATTCAAATAATAAGATACTTCTGTATCTGTAAAATCAGGATTTAGCGGGATATAGATTCCACCTGCCATTATCACAGCTACATATAAACACAAGCTGTCTGACGATTTTGGTGTTTGAACAACTATCCTATCACCTGCCTTTAATCCTAAATTTTGCAAAAAAGCACAATAGCGCTCGCAAATGGCAAAAAATGCCTCTCTGGTTATGGGCGCATCACCATTAGCAAAACGGATGAGCGTAGCATCTGGAGAATCAGCTAGGTGAGTGGCCAGAAGATTGACAAGAGCATTAGGTGAATAAGAAGAAGATGGGTACATGGCTGCTTTTTTTCAGATAAATTGTTTTGAAGGCTAGAAAATCCTAAAAAATACAAAGATCATCTCATTTTTTACTTTGTTTTCTTATAACAGCAACATATCAGAACTTCATCTTTTTATTTCAGCCTATCCATTATAGCCTTTTCATTTCGGCCTATTTATTTCAAGATGAAAAAAAACGTTGCAGCTGAAACATTTTTTTTACAAATAAAATATTTTCTTGTTGATCTAAACGAATGCGATGCTAAGCTTATTATCGATAATCTTAGTGATATTACTTTAAATATTCACCATGGGGGAAAATATGGCCGCGACTGCTAAAAAGGCAGAAGACCTTTCACAATTTGGTCAAACTGTTATAGAAGGAAAAAATGTAACAAAAATCTTCGGAGAAACTGTTACAGCACTCGAAGGAGCTAATTTT
>JAACDT010000264.1 GCA_009936885.1 Alphaproteobacteria bacterium | reverse complement strand
CATTTCGTCATTTTCGAAATGGCAATCATTTGTTGCTATTAAAGGAAGCGTTAACTGGTCAGCAAACTCTAATAATTTCTCTTCAATGTCATATTCGAGCTGTAATCCATGTCTTTGCAATTCTACATAAACACGCCCCGGCAAATTATCAGATAGCATGTGTAGCCTTGCTAGCGCGATTGCTGGTGATTGCAGCACCACCCTAGAAATAAATCCGTCTTTTGGACCTCCTGTTAGAAGTATCAGACCCTCGGATAATTTGAGAAACTCGCCCATCTTAATTTTGGGTTTTTCCGAGCCGTCACACCGCATCCAAGCATCAGACATAAGCTTGCTTAGATTTTTATACCCAATCTCGCTCTGAGCTAATAAAGCGACCTCTCCATCACCATTTTCATCATTAAGAAAAATGGAAGCCCCAATAATCGGCTGAATACCTGACTGCGCCATAGTCTTGGAAAATTCATAGCCACCAAATAAATTCTGGCTGTCTGTAATTGCCATAGCTGGCTGGCCATCATTCTGAGCTAATTCTGCTAATTTAGAAATACCGAGGGTTGATTCAGATAATGAATAGGCAGTGTGAACCCGCAGATGGACAATTTTTGACACCATTACCCCATCACTTTTACGATTTCGCCGTTTCGCATCTCAAGCATCTCGTCCATTTGGGCTGCAATTTTCATATTATGGGTTACAATGAGTGCTGCTGTGTTACTTGCATAAACAATCTGTTTGAGATACCCAAACACATCAGAGGCAGTGGCGGGATCAAGATTTCCTGTCGGCTCATCCGCAAGTAATATAGCAGGTGCATTCGATAACGCACGAGCAATAGAAACACGTTGCTGTTCTCCTCCAGATAACTGACCTGGCCTATGCAATTTTCTATTTTCAAGATTAACCATTTTTAAAAGCTGGATAGCTCTATTTTCAGCGCTACTTCTAACAAGACCATTAATCATTTGTGGTATTACTATATTTTCCAACGCATTAAATTCAGGCAATAGACGATGCACTTGGAATATAAATCCAATATTTTTGCGTCTAAAGGCAGTACGATGCGTTTCAGATATTTTCGTTACGTTTTTTCCATTAATCCACACTTCACCGCTATTGGGACTTTCCAGCAAGCCCGCAATATTCAACAATGTGGATTTACCTGAGCCAGAAGGCCCAACCAGCGCCGTAAGCTTGCCAGGTGTGAGCGAAAGACTAACCGCTTCTAACACACGAAGATACTCGTCCCCTTGTTTAAAGCGTCTACTTATTCGGCTTAGCTCTAGCGGAAAACTACTCATAGCGAAGCACCTCAGCAGGCGCGATGGCACACGCCCTCCAAGCTGGATATAGTGAGGCCAGAAGACTTAAGGTTAATGTCATCGCTATAACCACTCCGACCTCTGTTGGTTCGACCACAGCTGGTAATTTTGATAAGAAATAAATTTCAGCTGAAAATAATTTAGAGCCTGTTAGATTTTCAATAAAAGATTTTATACCATCTATATTCCAGCAAAATAAAAGCCCCAAAAGGCTTCCTACAATCGTACCTATTATCCCAATTGAGGTGCCTGTGAGTAAAAATATTTTAAGCAAACTTGTTCTTCCTAATCCCATGGTCCTCAGAACCGCAATATCCGCATTTTTTGAGCGCACCAGCATAATCATTGATGAGATTATATTAAATGCAGCCACAAGAATAATTAGAGTAAGGATTAAAAACATTACATTTCGTTCAACCTGTAGCGCATTTAAAAAATTTCTATTCCGGTCCATCCAATCAAAAACAGCTGTTTGTTCTGGCAGTATTTTTGTTATTTCCGCCTTCACGATAGGCGCATCATCTGGAACACTAATATAAAGCTCAATTCCGCTAACCCTATCTGGCATAGCGAAGAATTTTTGTGCAGAAGGAAGAGGCATAAAAACAAAGCTCGAATCATATTCATGCATGCCAACATCAAATATCCCGCCAATTATAAAACTCTGCCTTGTGGGAATTGAGCCAAAGGCAGTAGTCCTTCCTTTTGGAGCAAGCAGAGTAATGCTATCTCCTTGTGCAAGGTTTAAATTGCGCGCCATAGT
>JAACDT010000263.1 GCA_009936885.1 Alphaproteobacteria bacterium | reverse complement strand
GGAAAATGATTAATCTGGAACCGCGCCATCATAACGCTACCATCATGGGCTCTAAAATAGATACTTTATACAGGCTCTGTTCCAGGACTATCATCATGTTTTCTAGTTCTACCACCTGTTGGAAGTCCTGTTCTAGGACGTTTTTGTCTTGGTGTAGGGGTAGTATCTTCATCTTGGTCAGTTCTGGACAAACTGCCGCCCTCAACGATTATTTTGATTTCATTTCCGTTAAGTGTCTCATATTCAAGCAAACCAAGCGCGAGACGCTCAAGCTCAACACTATTCTTTTTTAAAATATCTTCAGCATCTAAATACGCTTCATCTACGATACGTCTGATTTCGGCATCAATAATATCCGCTGTTTTATCAGAAACATTCTTTGACTGAGTGACAGAGCGACCCAAAAATACTTCTTGCTCGTCGCCGCTATAGGCTAAAAACCCAAGTTTTTCAGACATTCCCCACTCTGTAACCATACGGCGTGCCATATCCGTTACCATTCTTATGTCCGATGAAGCACCCGTGGTTATTTTATCTGCACCAAATTTCAAGTCTTCTGCTATCCTGCCACCACACCCTACCCGAAGGTCAGCAACTAATTTATCAACAGCCATTGAAACACGATCGCCCTCAGGAAGTCTCATCACCATTCCAAGTGCGCGCCCTCTCGGGATAATCGTCGCTTTATGTATCGGGTCAGACGCTGCACAATGCAAAGCGACAACAGCATGGCCGGCTTCATGGTAAGCCGTTAGCTTTTTTTCATCTTCTGTCATCACCATAGACCGCCGCTCAGAGCCCATCATCACTTTATCTTTAGCCTCTTCAAACTCTGCCATTGATACGGTTCTGCGACCCTGTCGTGCGGCTAATAATGCAGCCTCATTAACAAGATTAGCCAAATCAGCACCTGAGAAACCAGGTGTACCTCTTGCAATGGTGCGAGCCTCGACATCGCTGGCGAGCGGTGTTTTGCGCATATGCACTTTTAAAATCTTTTCTCGTCCGATAACATCCGGATTTGGCACTACCACCTGACGGTCAAATCTACCTGGTCTGAGTAACGCAGGATCCAACACATCTGGACGGTTGGTAGCTGCAATCAAAATAACACCTTCATTAGCCTCAAATCCGTCCATTTCAACTAGCATTTGGTTAAGCGTTTGCTCACGCTCGTCATTACCACCGCCAAGTCCAGCACCGCGATGCCTGCCTACAGCGTCAATCTCATCAATAAAGATAATACAAGGCGCATTTTTCTTTCCCTGTTCAAACATATCACGAACACGGCTTGCACCCACACCTACGAACATTTCAACAAAATCAGACCCAGATATGGTGAAAAATGGTACTTTCGCTTCCCCAGCGATAGCTCTCGCCAGTAGCGTTTTGCCCGTACCAGGAGGGCCAACAAGCAAAACGCCTTTTGGTATTTTACCTCCAAGACGCTGGAACTTTCCAGGGTCTTTCAAAAATTCAACAACTTCTTCTAATTCTGTCTTTGCCTCATCAATACCAGCTACATCATCAAAGGTAATTCGTCCAGTATGCTCTGTTAAGAGCTTGGCTCGTGACTTACCAAAGCCCATTGCCCCGCCACGACCGCCGCCTTGCATCTGGCGCATGAAGAAAATCCAAACTCCAATAAATAACAACATTGGGAACCAGCTGAGAAGGATTGATAAAAATCCTGGCATGTTACTCTCATCTGGCTGTGCGTTAATGCGAACATCACTTCCAGATAGCGCGTCGACAATATCAGCTCCATCAGGCTTGTAGCTACTCACGCGCCGACCATCAGAAGTTAACCCGGTTAAATTCTGACCCTCGATTAGCACTTCTGAAATACCACCTGTTTGTGCTTGGTCAATAAATTCCGAATAAGCAATCTTGGTCGATTGGGTAGTGGTACCACTGCCCTGAAACATATTAAATAATGCCATTAATGCGGCACCAATACTCAACCAAATTAGGATATTTCTGACGAGATTATTCATAAGATTTAGCCCTTTATCACCAGTACTATTTTTTATTAAAACAAAAGCCCTAACGGCTTGCTTACCTTTTTTTTCTAATCATTCAATGATGATTAACATTCATTCCAAAATGGTTTTTTTCTAATTGGAATCAGAGTAGCCAGACTTGGTGTTATGTCTAACGGCTCCGTTTCAGAAAAATCATTTTCAATATAACAATTCTCAATGTGGGGTTGAACCACTCGTCCGTCAAGGTCTTGTAATATCGGAATACATAATCTAGCTGGATAACGCCATTTTTTCATGAAATAGAATTCATTTTCAGCCTTATTTAAATGCCTATAGATCTCATCACTCATGTAACTCAGATTTAGCACCTTATTTGTTTTAATAAGCCATCGATTATCAATCACAGCTGGTGTGCCAGGAACAATTTTTACAGCGTCCCTTGTTTTTCTTCTTCGCTCGGCATGTATTTGTATGTGTTCGTTTTTGGGATAAATAATGCATCCTGCTAGCGTAAATTTTTCTCGTGTCACTATTTTCTTAAGACCTATCTTTATCGAATTCACGCTAGCAGGATAGTTACCTGCGCCTATTTGCCATAGTAATTGTTGGAGAAGGTGTATTCTCATTAACTCTGGAAGGCCATTAAACTCAGCACTCGTAAAAGACGCATAAATAGGCAGCTCTGTTTTGACATTCTCTCTACACCAAGCAGCACAATGCTCTTTAAAGACACGTACTATTTTGCCAAAATAAACACTAGCTTGAAGCAATTGGCGGGAGAGAATAGTATCTGCGTTGAGGTGATTTCGCGCTTTTACTCTATCATATTTTAAGTCCGTATTTGTTGGGTCTTCAACTATGCTGATATTCTTGTATCGACAGTAAGCACGAAGCTCTGCCTTTTTTCGATGTAATAAAGGCCTGATTATACTTACTGCTTGATAATAGCGTTGCATTTTCATTCCTGCCAGACCAACAAGACCACTATCATGCTCAAGGCGCATATAAAGCGTTTCAAGCTGATCATCTTGATGATGTGCAATCATTAAAATGCCATCAAAAGCTCGAGCCTCAGAAAGAAGAATTTGATAACGCTGGTTTCTAGCCCAATTTTGAATATTACCAGTAGGCTTGGTGTTATCTATTTTAATAATTTTTGATTTTAAATTTAATTTTTCTAGTTCGATTTGAGACAAGGTTGCTTGCGTTCCAGATTCTGCTCTTAAACCATGGTCAATTATGATAGCAATAGAATTGTTTTTTGCATCATCTGACCAGTTAGCACATAGACCCGCCAGTGCCATGCTATCTGTGCCGCCTGATACTCCTATAACGATTTTACTAGCCGGTTTTATTCCAAGGTCTTCAAGAGTGTGCTCAAAATCCTGCTCTAGTGATGC
>JAACDT010000262.1 GCA_009936885.1 Alphaproteobacteria bacterium | reverse complement strand
GTTGATATATCGGCCGTATCAGAAATGGTAGGTATTACTGAATGCAAGGATACAATAGAAATTGGCGCAATGGTTCGGTATTGCGAATTAGAGCAAAGCACAATTATAAAAACCCATTGCCCGCTTATAAATCTGGTTTTGCCCTATGTTGCGCATGCAGCCATTCGTAATCGCGGTACGATTGGCGGTTCGATTGGGCTGTCAGATCCTGCTGCTGAATTGCCAGCCGTGCTTCTAGCGTTAGATGGAAGCATCGAGGTAACCTCTGGCAATGGCGCGAGATTAGAGCCAGCAAGTAGTTTTTTCAAAGGCGTGTATGAAACAGCATGTGAGCGAGATGAATTAATTACGAAAATTATTCTGCCAAAAGCGCATTCACAGCAAAATTTTGGGTTTTATGAAGTCGCAAGACGCCACGGTGATTACGCTATGGCGGGGGTTTGTATTGCTCAAGATAGTGATTTAAGCATAAGGGTTGCATTTTTTGGCGTTGCCGATAAGGCAATTAGAGCGACAAATGTTGAAAAGCTGCTTTCTGGTAGTGCCAGTTTTTCACAAGACGTAATAAAGGGTGCTCAAAGCGCAACTAGTGAAATAGACTTTGAAGGGGATATGAATGCGAGTCCAGAAGCAAAACATCATATTGCTAATGTTGTATTAGAACGCGCATTAAAGGGGATGAAATAATGACAAAAACATCGCAGATTGTGGTAACTGTAAATGGTGAGAAGTATGTTGAAGATGTGCCTGTACGCATGAATCTAGCTGATTTTCTTAGAACTAAACTTGGCCTTACTGGAACCCATGTTGGATGTGAGCATGGTGTTTGTGGAGCTTGTACTTTGTTTTTGGATGGGGTTACAGCTCGAAGCTGCCTAACGCTTGCGGTACAGGCTGATGGCGCGGAGATAACAACAATTGAGGGGTTTGAGACAGATAAAAATGCGTCTGACTTGATTAAAAATTTTCATAATCGAAACGCATTACAATGCGGATATTGCACACCTGGAATGCTGGCTACTTCAATCGAATATATTGAACAGGGCAATCCTGCAGATAGAGAAAAAGTAAAAGAACATATATCTGGAAACTATTGTAGATGCACGGGCTACCAAGCCATCGTGGATGCTATTTGTACAACAATTGAAGAAAGGCAAGGCTGATGAGCGGTCCGGCAACTATATTTGATAAACCAAAAGATTATATAGGTAAATCCATTCCAAGATCTGATGCGGCTCGTTTGTTGCGAGGGCAGGGAAGATATGTGGATGATATGCAACTTCCTAGAATGGTAAATGCTGTTTTTCTGCGCTCTCCTTATGCGCATGCAAAAATAAATTCAATTGATGTGTCTAAAGCTACTCAGGCAACAGGCGTTATAGCGGTATATACTGGTAAGGATATTGCGAGGCATGTTGAGCCTTATATTGGCGTTTTAAGTCACTTGCCAGGATTGCGGTCGCCTGCTCAATATCCGTTGGCTGTCGATGTGGCGCGCTGGCAAGGAGAGCCTGTCGCCGTTATTGTTTGCACTTCACGAGCATTAGGTGAAGATGCGCTTGAATTAATCAATATAAGCTATGAGCAGCTTCCTGCAGTTACAGATACCTTAGATGCGCTGTCTTCAGAATCGCCGCTTATTCACAATCAATATGACAGCAATCTGGCATGGAAGCGCGAAGTTGAGGCGGGAAATCTTGAAGAGGCTTTTGCTAAGGACGATGTGATTATCGTTGAAAAGCAAATAAAATTTGGGCGCCACACTGGGGTTACATTGGAAACACGAGCAACTGTTTGCGATTACATACCGGGGGATGATGAGCTTATTATGTATTATGCTGGTCAGGCTCCACATATGCTTCAATTTATATTGGCAAAACATCTGGACATGCTTGAAGAAAATGTCCGTGTTGTCGCACACGATGTTGGCGGCTCTTTTGGAATAAAAGTGCATACTTACGGTGATGAAATAGCAACAGCTATAATAGCCAAGCTTCTGAGGAGACCGGTTAAATTCACTGCAGATAGGCTAGAGAGTTTTGTTACAGATATTCACGCCCGTGACCATGTTGTTGATGCTAAGATAGGGGTTCGCAAAGATGGCTCCATTGTGGGTATGGGGTTTAATGACTTTACCGGAATAGGACCGTTTTCCATGTATCCGCGAACATCTGCGATAGAATGTAATCAAATTTTAAACCTGACAGGGGCGCCTTACCAGTTTGAGCATTATCATGCAGTTGGTAATGTTGTGTTCCAAAATAAAACATTAATGTGTCAATATCGAGCTGTTGGTCACCCAATCGCTATGGCAATTTCTGATTGTATGTTGGAGGAAGCAGCACGGGTAATTGGAATGGATCCTGTTCAGATAAGACGCAAAAATCTAATTCCTGATGATGCTTATCCTACAAAATCTGCAACTGGAATGCGCTTTGATGATTTATCGCATCATGCATGTTTGGATAAATTACTAACCATTATGGATTATGATGCGTTGCTCGCAGATCAGGCTAAAAATAGAGATAATGGTATTTATAGGGGGATTGGATTTGTCTCTCTTGTTGAGGTTACAAATCCATCACCAATGTTCTATGGTATTGGCGGTGCGCCTATAGCCTCTCAAGATGGTGCTACTGTTCGCCTTGATGCCGCAGGCGCGCTTCATGTCTCCTCCTCTGTTACCGAACAGGGGCAGGGCACAAACGCTATTTTACAACAAATTGCGGCTGACGTTTTTGGGGTTGCTATTGAGCGCGTAAAGGTAACAACTGGCGATACCAAAACGGTGCCTTATGGCGGCGGAACATGGGCATCGCGAGGGGCTGGCATTGGAGGTGAGGCAATGTTGCTAGCATCTCATGCCTTGAAAGAGCAGGTATTAGATGTCGCTGCGGTGATTCTTCAGGCAAAACCAGAAGAGCTTGATATAGCTCATGGTGAGGTTGTGATGAAGGATACTGGTGAGCAGAAAATATCTTTGGGAGATTTAGCAAAAATTGTTTATTACAGAGGAAATGAGTTACCAAATGATCTGCAACCTGAATTAATTGCAACGAGGCATTACCGCGTTACCGACTTTCCATTTGTATTTACAAATGGTGCGATGGCAGCTCATGTAGAAGTCGATACAAACACAGGATTTATTAAAATACTACATTTCTGGGCTGTGGAGGATTGTGGCAGAGTGATTAACCCACAACTTGTTGATGACCAAATCCGTGGCGGGGTAGTCCAAGGTATCGGCGGCGCATTATATGAAGAATGTGTTTATGATAAAGACGGGCAAATGCAGAATGCAACCATGGCTGATTATCTAGTACCTATGGCAAGTGAAATGCCAGAAATTACGGTTGCTCACGTCGAAACCTATACTAAAACGTCTATATTAGGCGCGAAGGGTGCAGGCGAAGCAGGTACTGGCGGTGCCCCTGCAGCTTTAATGAATGCGGTAAATAACGCTCTGGCACCGCTGGATTGTGGAATGTGGCAAATGCCAATGACACCTGAACGGGTGTTAAGGGCATTAGGCAAGATAGGCTAGAATCTCTTTACGATAAGGCTAATCGAAATTTGTGATCAAGATTTATCGTTGAGGTTTGTGCTATTTCATTAGCTATCTTGCCACGCAAGGGAGGTTATTTTTTCTTGAAGCAATTTCAGGAAGTAAGTTGCTTGCGGAGATAATGAGCGTCCAAGCGGTTCTATAATTACAAAATCGGAATAGATATTCGGTTCGACTATCGGGTTTATATGTCTTGCATTAGATGTCATATCAGGGACGCAGATAAGGTAGGGAAGGATAGTGACCCATTGTGTTGCACATACCAGCTCTAATGTGCCCATCATTGAATCCATTTCCATGATCTTTGATATGTTAATGGAATGCGCGGTAAAATAATCCTCCAACTTTAATCTGCGAATATTTGCTTTGGTTGGGAGGACTATGTTTAACGGGCTAAGGTTTTTTAACGAAACTTCATTGCCTTGCTCAAACCCAAATGATGGGGATGATACGAGAACTTCTCTGTCACGCACCAAATGACTGTAGCGAATACCAGGAGCGCCGGTTACCACTGGCACCAAGGCAAAATCAAGCTCCTCTGATCGAACCATATCTGTAAGGCTTCCGCTATATGATTCGATTACGCTAATTTCAATATGCGGGTGAGTGATAGATATTTCATTTAAGACAGGCGCGAGCGCAGCACGCGTAAAAGAAGGCGTCAATCCAGCATTCACGCGTCCCGCAAGACCCTTGCCAGCATTCATAGCCTCTTGTTCTGCCCTTCGAAGGGTGCGTATAGCCTCGATAGATTTTTGATAATAGCTATGACAGAGAGTCGTTGGTGTTACGCCATTTGAATGACGGGTGAATAAAAGAATTCCCAAATCTTTTTCGATCGAACTTATATGCTGAGAGATACCAGATTGGGTTGCATTCTCGCGTTCTGAAGCAGCGGTAAAGGAGCCCTCTTCATAAACAGCTATAAGAGAATTAAGCCGGCGTATTGATATCATGTCTACCACCATTTGAAAAAAAATACAGTTCTCTACGGTATAATAAAAAATAATACTATATGTAAAATTATATTATTTTATTTTGAACAATGTTCAATCTATATTGTGTTTGGTCAATAATCAGTTTTATTACTAGAGGAGCTCGAAAAATGGAAATCGGTTTTTTCACAATGCCAATTCACCCAGTCGATAAGGACTGGCGTGTTAGTCTGAAAGAAGATAGGGAGGCATTTCTACTTGCAGATGAGCTGGGTTTTTCTGAAGCTTATGTCGGCGAGCACGTAACTGACGCAGCGGAAAACATTACCTCTTGTGCGATGTTTGTTGCTTCACTAGCAGCAGAGACAAAACAAATTCGACTTGGAACAGGAACCGTAAATCTTCCTAACTCTCATCCTGCCCATGTTGCAGGTCAGATAGCCATGCTAGATCACATGCTTGATGGTAGGTTAAACTTTGGAATTTCTCCTGGCGGATTGGCCTCAGATGCAGAAGTATTCGGAACTTTGGATAATGATAAGAACGAAATGTTTCTAGAGGGGATTAATACCGTTCTTAAAATCTGGGAATCAGAAGCACCTTATAATATTGAGGGTAAATACTGGAATATTACAACTGAAAGAACGTCTCTGACTGATATCGGCCAAGGTATTATGTCAAAGCCATTACAAAAACCGTATCCGCCGATCGTGGTGACAGCAGTTGCTCCGTTTTCACGAGGCGTGACAGAGGCAGCAGCGCGAGGGTGGGAGCCGATTAGTGCTAACTTCCTTATGCCACAATGGGTAAAAACACATTGGCCTAAATATGTTGAGGGTTGCCAGCGCGTTGGAAGACCAGCAGACCCAGCTAACTGGCGTGTTGCTAAATCTGTATTTGTTGCGGATGATTTAGCTACTGCAAAAGAATATGCATTAGGATCGGATAGCCCTTACGTTTTTTATTACAACCAATTACTTACAAAAATGCGCAAGCATAACAGGCTTGAGCTTTTCAAAACCTATCGGGAACAGCCAGATGATGAAGTAACATTAGAAGATGTTTGTAATAAGCTTATCGTTTGGGGCACACCTGATAAAGTAACAGATGAAATTCTTGAGTTTCAGGATGAGGTTGGTGAGTTTGGAACGCTGTTATATGCGGGTAAAGACTGGGCATCTCCTGAATTAGCAAGACGCTCTATGATACTTGCAGCAGAGAAAGTCATGCCGGTAGTAACTGCTGCTACTAATGATTCACGAAAAAACAAAACGGCAGCGGAATAAAAATACCGCTACTTAAATCTCTGTATTATGTTAAAGCTGACCCTTCTCCTGTAGGGCCAGTTTTTTTTATTGAACCAATTTATTATTCATATCTGATGTTTTTATAAAACAAAAAAATTATATTTTAACTGATTTGGCTAAAAACCGTGATTGAATTGTGTTCGCTATCGTCTTATAAGTTTTTTAGATATTTCTCCACCCATC
>JAACDT010000048.1 GCA_009936885.1 Alphaproteobacteria bacterium | reverse complement strand
TAAGAGGATTGTCAAAGATGTGATTTTTTGGGTGAACTGGCTATTCTGAAACATTTTCTCATGCCATTCAGTCACGATTGCTAAAACCGACATTCATACTCCCAATTATCGCATTAATATCTCAAACTTTAACCCTTTTATAGATTAACTTCATCTCGATAACAACAAAAGAGGCACCGCAAGATTGAATTCTATTTTTCAACCTAGTCAAATTTGATGAATAGCAGTATTATTGGAATATGGTTTTATTGATGAAGAGCAGATTATGAAGAAACTGGACCTGATTTTTGATAATATAAAATCATTGCGGACTATTGCTTCAATTGAAATTTTAGCAGCCAACGCTTTTAACATTGATAAAACTTTTTTACAAAAACTGGATATCTACACACCTATCCTAGAGGAAATAGTTGCGCATTTAGATTCAGATTTGTTGGTAGCGCATCAGCTTAATCAATTAAAATTACTTTTGAAAGATGCCGAGATTGCAGCCCTTTTAGAAAAGCTTGGAGAGAACAATCATCCAAAATCGGACTTACCAAAATCGGACTTAAATGTTCCTGCCCCTGATTATGTAACTCCTGGGCATGTAACCCCTGGGCATGTAAATAATTTGATGAATGACATTAAATTAGCTGTTTCCAATGCAAAAACGGATATAAATCAGAATCATGCAAAGTCGGCTCAGAAAGCTATCTTGCATAATCATAACGAAAATGTGCTTTTGGGAAACACGCTATCAGACGAAACCAAACAGTTTTTAGAATTCACCTTGAACCAGATAGTAAGAGAAAATCTTAACACTATCGTTGATGACATCATGCAGGGAAAAAAAGAAAAAAAATCAAAAGTGCTTGATCTGAGTGAAGTGTCTATTCCCAAAAAAAATCAACATAATAAAAAATAATCTAAAATATGGATTTATTGAATATGATAGACTAAAAATCCATAATGGAATTTTGGGCTATCATTGCAATCATAGGGGCGACCGCGCAATCCCTGCGCACAGTTTGTCAGAAAATATTAATCCCGCGTACTGGTGAATTAGGGGCCAGCTTTAGCCGATTTGTTTATGGTATTTTATTCGCCTGGATTTGGACATTTGCGATTTGTCTTAAAACAGGCGCCTCTTTGCCTGAAATGAACATGCTATTTTTTGTGTTTGTCGGCTTTGCAGCAATTCTCCAAATAGCCTTCACCATACTACTCATTATGATGTTTAATCATCGAAATTATGCAATTGGCATTGCTCTATCAAAAACTGAAATCCTTCAAACCGCCCTGTTGGAAGCCTTTTTAATCGGCTATGTGGCAAGCTTTTCCACACTATTTGCAATCATAATTGGACTTGTTGGTATTGCTCTTCTTAGGTGCCAAAAAATTGAATCCGCTGATGGACATAAAGTGCATTTATTCTTTTCCCCTTCTCACTTTTTGGGAATTGGCTCAGGTGCAGCGCTCGCATCAGCAAATATATTCTACTTCAAGGCAACTGTACTTCTGGAAGGTGATCTTTTGCTAGATGCTAGTTTTACAGCTGCGATAGCTATTACCATGCAAACCATTATTCTTGGCTCCTACCTAATTCTAAGACAGCCTGAACAATTAATGCTGTGTCTTGCTAACTGGAGAATTGGCATATTCATAGGTATTACAGCAGCTGTCTCTACTGCGGCATGGTTTATAGCTTTTGCCATGTTTCATCTTGGCCCTGTTCGAGCTATTGGCCAGATAGAATTAATTATATCGATTTTGTTTTCTTGGCTTTTTTTGAAGGAAAAAATTACTCTGCTTGAAGTAATCGGCATCAGCGTGCTTGGCATTTCCATCATTCTTGTGCTGTTATATGCTTAACTCGGAAAAGATACTTTTATGAAAATCCTGCATATTACCAGCGATAATAAACCAGGCGGCATTCAAAACGCATTTAAAGCCTATCTTAGCGTGCTATCAGCCATGCATCAGTTTGAGAATATTTATTTCACGCCTAATAGATTGCCGTTTTACGAACTCCAATATAATGCGCGACACCTACACATGTCATGGATGCAAAAAACACTTCTGAGAAGAGCTACGTATCTGCCCATTCAGAAACTCCATCACCACTCTTTTGAAATTGGGCTTGCGCATAACGGGTTTATCTGCGCGAGCATTCAGAAATATTGCAAACACGTAATAGGTATTTGTCATAATGACAAGCCAGCGCAATTTAAGGATGCAGAGCATCTTATATGTTTAACGCCAAATGCAGTGCAGCAAGCAAAAGAATTGGGCAGAGATGATAATACCATCCACATGTTACCTCATTATTTCGAACCTCAAACAAAATCCAGTTTTACCTTAAATCCCAATATTCAGGCAAATTCCAGTGTTAAAATTGGTGCCGCAGGCAGGTTTGTTGAAAAAAAAGGGTTTAAGACATTTATAGATGCAGCCGCTAAAATCAGGAGTGAATACCCAGAAACTGAATTCCTACTTGCAGGTGATGGTTCATTATCCACACAGCTTCGCTCCTATGCTGAACAGAGCGGTAATCCTGTAAGATTTACCGGATGGGTTGATATCGAAGATTTTGCACCCTCAATTGATATATTTTGTCTTCCCTCTCTTGATGAGCCGTTTGGCTATATATTAGCTGAGATGATGCATCATGGTGTTGCTATAATTGCGACTAGAACAAATGGTCCATTATGGATTTGTAAACAGGAGGAGAATGCACTTTTTTTTCAGCCCTCAGATAGTAATGAGCTGGCGCATTGCTTAAGAACTCTTATAACAGATCCTCAGAAAAGGCTTCGCTATCAACACAATGCGATAAAGGCCATTAATGATAAACGTTTTTCAAAGGAGGCTTTTGCACAACATCTTTTTTCAATTATCTCTAAGATAACCAAAAAATCAGAGTCATAATCAAAGCTGAGAGATAGGAAGCGCAGTTGAATATTTAATTTCTTCCATCGCAAAAGAAGAACTAACGTCTTTTAATGGAACCTCAGATATTAATTTTTTATAAAATGTATCATAAGCTGCTATGTTTTCTACAACCACCCGCAGTAGATAATCCACGTCACCTGACATGCGATAAAACTCCAAAACTTCTTCATATTCAGAAATTTTTGTTGCGAATTTATTCAGCCATTCCGATGAATGTTCAGTAATTTTTATCGCCACAAAAACAGACATTCCAAGGCCAACCTGCTTGGCATTTAGCAATGCAACACGGCTTCTGATAATACCTTCTTCCTCAAGCTTCTGGATTCGCCTCCAACATGGTGTTACAGAGAGACCTACCTTTCGCGCAATATCGGCTACAGGTTGAGCTGAATCTTGTTGCAGTATAATTAGAATTTTTTTGTCGACAGCATCCATTAAACTGGTCTCCCAATTAATTTAAGATAAACCCACGTGATTTTATAGAAAATTAAAAATATTTTCTAATTTATGCTTAATTATACTAGAAAAGACAAAAATATTCTACTCTAATTAGGGTTGTCACTCGCCTATTTGTTCGCCACTATGCAGATTATGAACTTGACCCCTTCTGAAATTTCGCACCACCTCTTCCCTACTGGATGGCAGGATTATAGATTGATAGATTCTGGGGATGGTCAAAAGTTAGAACAATTTGGCCCCTATCGGTTTGTCAGACCTGAAGCACAGGCATTATGGGCACCAAGACTAGAAAAATCTGCATGGCAGGAGGCAGATGGACATTTTATCACATCAGGACAAGATAGTGAGAACGGCGGAAACTGGCGTTTAAATAACTCTCTTCCAGAGAACTGGCAGATGCAGTTTGAAGATATTCATTTCTTTGCAATGCCGACATCATTCAGGCATCTAGGGTTTTTCCCAGAACAATCTGTTCATTGGCAATGGTGCGCCCAAAAAATCAAGGAATTTATAAAGATCCATAATCGAGCACCTCGGATCTTAAATCTGTTTGCCTATTCAGGAATTGCCAGTTTGCATGCAGCAAATGCAGGTGCAGAAATCACACATATCGATGCAAGCAAAAAAGCGGTTCAGCTTGCATTTGACAATAGAGCTCTTAGCAAATTAGAGGATGCCCCTATTCGGTTTATCACTGAAGATGCATTACAATTCGTTCAACGCGAATTAAGACGCGGTAAGTCATATGACGGGATAATACTAGACCCCCCTAAATATGGCAGAGGACCAAAAGGAGAGATATGGCAATTGCACGAAAACCTTCCATCCTTATTATCTAATTGTCAGCAATTGATGACTAACTCGCCTTTATTTCTAGTAGCAACTATTTATGCAGTTCGGCTTTCTATTATTTCGGTTCATGCTGCGATAGCTAATAGCTTCTCAAATATGGGAGGGGAATTAACATCTGGTGAAATAGCTCTTATTGAAGATGATACAGTATCAAGCAAACCACCAAGAGCAATTGGACAGGCCCTTTATGCAAGATGGTGTGGTTTAGCAACATAAGGCTAACAGGGTGATACTATCCAGCGGTCATCTTTAATCAGATTGATTCCGCAAAAATTCATATAAAGAAATGCCAGTAGCAACCGCCAAATTCAAACTATCAGAGTGACCCTGCATTGGCATTGCAATAATCTGATCACATGCCTGTCTTAGTTTTGTGGGCAATCCTGCTTGCTCATTCCCCATTAAAATAATACATGGTGCGCGCCAGTCAGCGGTACGATAATCAACACTAGATTGCAAAGCAGTACCTATCACAGATCCCTTAAATTCTCTCTTAAAGGTGATAAATTCTTCGCTAGTGCAGTGACTTACCTTTAGCGTAAAAATAGCGCCCATCGACGCTCTTACAGATTCAACAGAAAATGGATCGGTACAATCATCAATTAGAATAACGCCATCTGCAGCAACCGCATCTATTGTGCGTATGATTGTACCCAAATTACCAGGGTCACGAATTCTATCAAGAGCTACCCAGCATCTCACATCCGCGGTTTTGATTTCTGATAGATTTGTTGAAAATTGTTGATAGGCGCCAATAACTGTCTGAGGGTTATCCTTGTTGCTGACTTTTACCAGCAAGGAGCGTGTAACTGGTAACACCCGTCCCCCAGCCTTTTTGCAAGCAATTATTAAATCAGCAATTAAGGGGTCTGTCTGTCTTCCATCTTCATCAAGCAGTCTTTGAGGTGCAAAGCCTTTTTGCAATGCTTCGGTGCAAATACGCAAGCCCTCAGCAAGGAACCAGCCTGTTTGTTTGCGATATTTACGTTCATGGAGTGAGCGTAATCTCTTTATATCCTGATTACTAGATGAGGTTATAACTGTTTGTTGCTCTGAATAATCTGACATATCACTCATAGCGCTATCACATATCAGACTTGAGTAAATCTAGCTAGCAAGAAACTTAAATTCGCAATTGCTGATTTAAAACAATCCTTCTACTTGCCCTGCCTCACTAATGCCGATCATTTCTGCTGCTGGCTTACGAGGGAGCCCAGGCATTGTCATGATGTCTCCGCAAATAGCCACTATAAATCCAGCACCTGCAGATAATCTAACCTCGCGAATAGGCAAGCTATGTCCAGTTGGGGCGCCGCGCAATGACGGGTCAGCAGAAAATGAATATTGAGTTTTTGCCATACAGACTGGCAAATTGCGATACCCTGCCTCCTCCCACTCAGCCAGCTGGTTCAGAATTTTCTTATCAGCAACAATCTCATCTGCACGATAAATCTCAGTTGCAACCTTATTAATTTTTTCAATTAACGGCATAGAATCTGGATAAAGCGGGGTGAAATTAGCCTGCCCATTATCACAGATATCCACAACTTTATGCGCTAGCTCTTCGGTTCCCTTTGAGCCATCAGCCCAGTGCCTGCATTCAACAGCCTCAACCCCGACCCTCTGAACAATATTCTTTACCAGTTCTATTTCTGCTGGTGTGTCCGTTACAAAATGATTTATGGCTACAATAGACGTAACCCCAAATTTAGCAAGATTTTCCAAATGCCTTAGAAGATTAACACTACCCTGCTGGATTGCTTCTAAATTCTCTACTCCCAGCTCATCCTTGCCAATCCCACCATTCATCTTCAGCGCTCTTACAGTGGCTACAAGCACAACACAAGATGGGCTTAAGCCAGCCTTGCGGCATTTAATATCAAAAAATTTCTCGGCACCAAGGTCAGCTCCAAAACCAGCCTCAGTGACAACATAATCTGCTAATTTTAACGCTGCTTTTGTTGCAATTACAGAATTGCAACCATGTGCTATATTCGCAAAGGGACCACCATGAATAAATGCTGGATTTGATTCTAATGTTTGAACCAAGTTCGGTTGTATAGCGTCTTTCAATAAAACAGTCATAGCCCCATCTGCTCTAATATCACGGCAAAAAATAGCTGATTTGTCACGGCGATATCCAATAATAATATCCCCTAATCTGGATTGCAAATCGTCAAGATCGCCTGCAAGACACAAGATGGCCATAATTTCAGAAGCAACGGTAATATCAAACCCAGATTCGCGTGGAAATCCGTTCGCAATGCCGCCAAGCGACACTGTGTTCTGCCGCAACGCTCTATCATTCATATCAAGCACACGGCGCCAAACAATGCGCCTTGTATCTATATTAAGCTCGTTACCCCAATAGATGTGATTATCTATCATAGCAGAGAGCAAATTATGCGCAGATGTAATCGCGTGAAAATCGCCTGTAAAATGAAGATTTATATCCTCCATCGGCACAACTTGGGCATAACCGCCGCCAGCTGCCCCGCCTTTCATTCCAAAACATGGGCCAAGAGAAGGCTCCCGCAGGCAGGTGATAGAATTCTTTCCAATCCGGTTTATACCATCTCCTAATCCAACAGATGTTGTTGTTTTACCCTCACCTGCAGGCGTAGGGTTAATGGCAGTAACCAATATAAGCTTTGCATTATCTCGCGATGGTTGCTGGTCCAGCCAATCAAGACTGATCTTTGCTTTATCATGGCCAAACGGAATCATGGCTTTGTTTGGGATATCTAGTTTTTGCCCAATTTCAGAAATCGGTTTAACTGCAGCATTACGGGCAATTTCGATATCACTCATGATAGGCTCCTTTTATGGGATTAATCTTAAACGGGATAGGCACTAGATAGGCACAGGACAATAACCTGTATCACATAGCTTCATTTCACGGGTGTAAACACTTGATTTCTTCATACCGTTTTTTATTCGACATGAACTAATCAAAAAACGTCCATAAACTCAACTTTATCCTTTTATCATGAAATATTAAGATATTGGTTTTACGATATCAAAAGATAGGATAAAGGTAAAAGTTATAAACTTGGCGATAGGAGCTCTTTATTGAAGGGTGACACGATTAAAGATATGTTAAAACCCCGCTCTGAGCTTGATACTGTTCAGGTTGGGTTTTTATTATTGAACGATTTTTCCTTGCTTGCCTTTTCAGCTGCTGTAGAGCCGTTGCGCGCTGCAAATAGACTGCGGGAACAACCTCTATTTAGCTGGGTTACCACGCATATATCTAATGCAGACGTGCGTGCATCAAACGGTCTTGAAGTTTCCGTAAACAGCAGTTTAGACGCGTTATTTAAATGCAGACTTGTTTTAATATGTAGCGGCACAAATGTTGAAAAGCACACAGATAAAGCAACCCTTGCCATCGTAAGACGCCTAGAGCGAAATGGCATTACTATTGGCGCCATTTGCAGTGGTACTTATGTTCTAGCAAAAGCGGGAATGCTAGGCGAGAGTCGATGCACCATTCACTGGGAGAATATAGATGCAATGCGTGAAGAATTCCCACATCTTGAAATTACCAATGAGTTATTTGAGATTGATGGAACGCACATAACCTGTTCTGGCGGAACCGCTGCACTTGATATGATGCTGCATCTTATATCTCAGGCACATGGGGCAAAACTGGCAGCTG
>JAACDT010000261.1 GCA_009936885.1 Alphaproteobacteria bacterium | reverse complement strand
GGACGCACCATGTCTTGGCAGGCGTATAACTCTAACGTCATGGCAGAAATATTTGCCGCCAAATTGTGCGCCAATTCCCATTTCGCGCGTCATCTCCAGAATAATCTGCTCCCACTCTAAATCACGCCATCCATGGCCTGTTATGTCCCCTGTTGTTGGCAGATTATCTAAATCCTTAGTAGAAGCCGCTTTTACTGTTTTAAGCGTGGTTTCAGCAGAGGTGCCGCCAATTATGACTGCTAAATGATAGGGTGGGCAAGCAGCCGTTCCCAAATTTATAATAACATCTGATAAAAACGCCCTTAACCCCTCCGGGTTAAGTACAGCCTTTGTTTGTTGATATAAATAAGATTTATTGGCAGATCCCCCTCCTTTTTGCACAAAGGTAAATTTATACTCATTTCCAGAGCCGCTATAGATATCTATCTGGGCTGGAAGATTATTACCTGTGTTTTTTTCTTCAAACATTGAAAGCGGGGCAAGCTGGGAGTATCTAAGATTACTGCTTTGATAGGTATCAAATATTCCTTTTGAGAGCGCTTTGGCATCACTACCGCCAGTTATTACCCTCTCTCCCTTTACAGCCGAGATGATTGCTGTGCCTGTGTCCTGACACATAGGAAGTACCCTGTCTGCAGAAACAACCGCGTTTTTTAGCATTTCCAGCGCCACAAAATGATCATTTTTACTTGCGTGCTCATCATCCACAATGTCTCTGAGCTGTTGTAGATGTGATGGTCTTAATAAATGACTGACATCTTCAAATGCTTTTTGGGCCAGAAAACTTAGCCCTTCTGGGTCAATTTTAAGATAAGTCTGCCCCTCAATTGTGAATGTATCCACATAGTCTGTGGTGATATTTCTATATTCAGTATTATCTTCTCCAACTGGAAGCAACGGAGTATATGTAAATTCGGTCATTTTAATCAAGATGGGTTAGAGGGCTGTTTTCGAAATGAATCTAGTGATACAATATCTGCTGTGTCATTTTCATCAGTATCGCTAGAATCTGTTTTATTTTTATCTTCTATTGAAGTGATTAACTCAGATAATTCAGGAGAGGATGCCTCATCATTTGCGCTGAACTGAAGGCCAAAACCAACCGATGGATCTGTAAAATGGGTGACAGCTGCAAACGGGACAACAAGGCTTTGTTTCACGCCTGAAAATGATAGGGTTAGGCCAAAAAGCGCATCAGTGACAACCAGATCCCAGTATTGATGCTGCAACACAATGGTCATTTCTTCTGGATTAATCTCTCTCAAGCTTGAATCCATTTCAACCCCTGAGAATTGTGTCTTAAAGCTGATATAAAAATGGGCTTCGTCTGGTAGACCCTCTCTCTCAGCTATTCTCAGCGCGCTCTTAACCACATCTCGCAATGCTTCTTCTACTAGAATTTCATAGTCAATGCCCGTCGGCATATTGCCTGAATCATCGCTCATTAATTTCACTCCCCTTAGTGTAGTGTGAGGGGCTTTCTGTTGCCAGGTGCACCCTCGACCCCGCCTGCCAGAGCTCAATCCGACAGGGCTTAATTTTGATCACTCAAACTGCATTACGCAGCTATTGCAACCGGAGCAGTGTTGTCATTTGCAACTACTACAATGACCCGATAACGGCGGATATCATACCGAGCGAAAATACCATCTTTACCACATGCGTCGATCCTATTTCGCCCCCAAAAAAATGCGTCATACCGAAACAAACCTTAATATGATGAGCAATAACGTTTGTATTATCAGTGCTCTTTTAGCTTAATGGTGGAGGCGCCGGGTACCGCCCCCGGGTCCGCTCTGCTTATTCCATAATACGTTTATCGCCATAGTCGACTTGCATCGACACTTAAATTATAGGATGAAATGAGACAGGTTGAAAGATTTATCTTAACTTTGTTTGCAATCAGGCAATAAAGTAGGAAGAATAGCGTTAATCAGGAGTTATTATTAATCATGCAACAATATAAGGATTTGCTCTCTCATGTTTTAGCGCATGGCACTCAGCGCGGAGATAGAACTGGAACAGGAACCTTATCGGTTTTTGGTTGGCAAATGCGGTTTAACTTAGCAGACGGATTCCCGCTACTAACCACAAAAAAATTGCATACGCGCTCTATTATTCATGAGCTTATCTGGTTTATCCGCGGTGAAACAAATATTGCCTATTTGCGTGATAACAAGGTTCGTATTTGGGATGAATGGGCAGATGAGAGCGGAGAACTTGGCCCTGTTTACGGAAAACAATGGCGCTCTTGGGTCTCGCCATATGAAGGCCAAACCATTGACCAGCTCAATGATGTTGTACAGCAGATCAAAACCAATCCAGAATCAAGGCGCCTAATCGTAAGTGCCTGGAACCCAGCAGATACTCCGCAAATGGCCCTGCCACCATGTCACTGCTTGTTTCAGTTCTATGTTGCAGACGGCAAACTATCCTGCCAGCTCTATCAACGAAGTGCCGATATATTTTTAGGAGTGCCGTTTAATATAGCTTCTTACGCATTACTAACGCACATGGTTGCACATGTTTGCGATTTGCAAGTAGGTGATTTTGTTCATTCTTTTGGCGATGTACATCTATATCTGAATCATATTGAGCAGGCAAAATTACAACTACAAAGAGTGCCAACTAAGCTGCCAAATTTAGTGTTTAATGCGCCCCCAGATACGCTTGAGGCGTTTGAGTTCGAGCATATACAGATAAATGATTACATCGCAGCACCCACCATTAAAGCACCAATTTCAGTTTGAACTTTTTGAGATTTGGTTTCTACGTGACCAGCTATAAGTTAAGTTTGTTTGGGGGAATGTTTCATGACACATGACGAAAATACAAATAACAGATTTCAGATGGTCTGTGTGGTTGCTATGGCAAATAATGGAGTTATCGGGGATGGGCAGGGTCTTATCTGGCATCTGCCTGGGGACTTACCCCGTGTTAAAAAAATCACCATGGGATGCCCTTTAATTATGGGGAGACGAACCTGGGCTTCTATTGGAAAAGCATTGCCAGGCCGGGCATCGATTGTGTTAACACGTGATACCAGTTGGACAGCAGATGGCGCTATTGTAGCACATAGCCTGAGTGACGCTATCATGCATGGCAAGAGCTGGCTTGCAAAACAGGAGAGCCAAGAGACGAGATTGATATTGTTTGGCGGCGGCGAAATTTATAGCCTTGGGATAGATTTATGCCAAGAAATTGAATTAACACGAGTGAATGCAACCCCCCCAAACGGTACTAAATTCCCTAATATAAATTGGCAAGAATGGGATGAATTTGATGCAACCAGTCACAAGGCTGGGGAGGGTCATCCGAGTTTTAGTTACCATCGCTACATTTATAAGACGCAAAACAGATATGTTTAACGAACACGATATACGAGTTCGAAAAAACCTATTATTCGAAAAGGTAATATTTGTTTACTCTATAACGATAGCTGGGCCTTCCGCATTCTGACTTTCAAGAGAATCCGAGATTTTCTGTGCTATTGACGAATAGGCTTTGGAATGCGGGTTCTCAGGCTGGGTAGCAACAATTGGCTCTCCAGCGTCTGATGTTTGCCTGATAT
>JAACDT010000260.1 GCA_009936885.1 Alphaproteobacteria bacterium | reverse complement strand
TTATTATAGCTTCAATTTTTTTCATAATGTCTTTCCCGCTATTTTATTAACAATAAGGATAGTCGTTCCGTTTTTGTTTGCCATGGGCCGCATAATATTCACTGACCCTGAAAATGCATTTTTTTGATATTCTATAGAGGGTTAAAACCAATTTGTTTTTAAAACCACTATACCAAATAATCGCTGAAACTAACTACTCCAATCGCAACATGCAACTATCTAGCCTGCTGGGAATAAATATTTCAGTTTTTGCATAAAATTTATGCAATCATTATGCGTGATTATTTGCAAGCTGTTCTATCATAGTGCAGGCTTTTATTATTGAGTCATCTGAGTTTGCAGAGGAAAGCCTAAGGTACCCCTCGCCATTATGGCCGAAAGCGGTTCCTGCCAGACCAGCAACACCGTAATCCTCAAGAAGGATGGTTTGTATATCATCTGAGGCAAGTCCAAGACCTGTTATGTTGGGGAAAGCGTAAAAAGCGCCGCCTGGTAACTGGCAGTTTATACCTGTTATATTATTCAATTTTTCCGTTATTAATTTTGCTCTGCGTTTAAATATGATGCGCATGTTTTCAACACAGCCCTGATCCCCAGACGTGGCTGCTAGTGCTGCATATTGAGTAGCGGCGTTTACGCAAGAATGATAATTAACGCCAATTTTATCTGCAAATTCCACGCTCTGTTTTGGCCAAATACCAAAACCGATGCGCCAGCCTGTCATGGCATAGGTTTTTGACCAGCCGTTTAGAACGATAAGCCTATCGAGTATTTCTGGATAGGAAAGAAGAGAATGTGGCGGGGTTTCAAAGACAAGTCTGTCATAAATTTCATCCGAAAATAGAGTGATATCTGGATAGCTTATCAATCCGTCTACAAGTTTGCTAATCTCTGACGCCGGCGTTATGCCGCCAGTGGGATTATGTGGCGAATTAATCATAATCATACTGGTACGGCTGGTGATTTTGCTCAAAATCTCATCTGCATTAAATGCGAATCCATTTTCTTCATTAACACCATAGGTAACAGGCGTCGCACCAGAATAGGCCACTGATGATGTGTAAATGGGAAAACTAGGATCAGGTAATATGATTTCCTTTTTCCTGCCGCCATAAATCATCGCAGCCATAAATATATCAGGTTTGCCGCCAGGTGTTATCTGTATCTGGCTAATAGGGGGGCAATATCCGTAACGTTCGGTTAAATCCTTGAATACGGCTTCTCGCAGAGACACAAGGCCCATTGAAGGGGTGTAGCCATGGGCGCCATCTTTAAGCGCCTTGATGCCAGCTTCAACAATATGGGCAGGGGTGCTGAAATCTGGCTGTCCTATTCCAAGATTCACGATTGAAAATCCTGCCTTTTCAAGTTCTCCCGCTCTGGTAAGAACGCTGAACGCAGTTTCTGTATCTAGCTTTAAGAGATTTTCATTAAGCATTTTATTAAGCATATTTATGACTCACTCTTTTTTTTAGTTAATCTATATCATCAATGATGATAGGGTGTTGCAACAAAAATTCTCTTGCTGTATTACCTTTTATTCTAGTTGGCAGAGATGTCATTAGATGATTATGGCGGGTGTAGCTCAGTTGGTTAGAGCGCCAGTTTGTGGTATTGGATGTCGCCGGTTCAAATCCGGTCACTCGCCCCATCATCTGCTTATTATCGTCGTTTACCGTTTTTCGTCGTTATTTAAATCAAAAACAGTAAGAATAATGAAAATCTAGCTACAATTTAGGACGTTATGCGTTATTGATGTTGACGAAGCGATGTTATTTTTGTAGCGATGCTTCATTATTATCGTTGCGGGCGTGGCGAAATTGGTAGACGCGCCAGATTTAGGTTCTGGTATCTAACGATGTGGGGGTTCAAGTCCCTCCGCCCGCACCATTCTACTAGCACCATTCTGAGGGTCTGTAAAACAAACGTCACAGCCAATTTCTTGGTCGAATTTAAACAATATCAGGCGCGCTAAAAACAAATTAGGAAATATAGAGCATGGAAATTACATTATTACTTAATGAAGGGCTTGCCCGTGAGTTCAAGATTGCAATTAACGCAAGCGATATTGAAGCACCTGTGGACGCTAAATTGAACGAGATTTCCAAACAAGTGAAAATGCCTGGTTTTCGTCCAGGAAAAGTTCCTATCTCTGTTGTTAAAGCGCGGTATGGTGAACAATCCAAAGGCGAGGTAATACAAACCATGCTTGATGAGGCAGCTCGTGAAGCAATAGAAAATAATGCTCTCAACCTTGCTAGTCAGCCATCACTTGATATTACAGCATATGAAGATGGCAGTGATCTTGAAGCCAAATTGAAATGCGAAATCTTGCCACAGATTGAATTGCCAGATATCTCGGCTTTATCAATAGAGCGACCGACATTGCCGATAGATGAAGCAGAAGTCAGCGACACGATGCAACGACTTGCATCTGAAAACAGCCCAACCGTGGAAGCAAAAAAAGGGTATAAGGCCGCTCTTGGTGATGTTGTTGTAATTGATTTTGAAGGCTCCGTTGATGGTGTTCCATTTGATGGTGGCGCTGCACAAGATCACTCATTAGAGCTTGGAAGCAACTCATTCATACCTGGATTCGAAGAGGGGTTGGTTGGCGTTAAAGCAGGCGATAAAACAAATATCGATGTCCCATTTCCGGAGGATTATCAGGCAGCTCACCTTGCTGGAAAACTATCTGTCTTTGCCGTTACCGTTAAAGAAGTCCGCACCAAAGGAGAGCCTGTGTTAGATGATGCGCTTGCCGAAAAATTGGGGTTCGAGAAATTGCCAGCTTTAGAAGAGGCGGTAAGGAACCAGCTAAGCTCGCAGCATCAGCCAGCATTGCGCCAAATGCTAAAGAAAAATATTTTGGATCAGTTAAACGAACAGGCTGATTTTGATGTACCGCCAACATTACTCTCCTCTGAATATGATGTTGTTGCTAGCTCTATGAAATCAGAGCAGGGGATTGAGAATGACCATGACCATGACCATGACCATGACCATGACCATGACCATGACCATGACCATAACCATAACCATGACC
>JAACDT010000259.1 GCA_009936885.1 Alphaproteobacteria bacterium | reverse complement strand
TCTGTTGTGCTGTAATTTCAGAAGCGAATTCAATTCCTTCTTGAACATCAGAGGGTAGGCTATTGAACCATTCTAGATTACAAGAAACTACCTGACTGTCTGGAACAGCTTGCGTGAGAGTTACGTGGCGCAAAATATCTTTAAAGCCGAATACAAAGAGCGCTCCAACAGATGGGTCAAGTGCGTCTGCTACACCCTGCTTAATAGCTGAGGGGGTCTCTCCCCAGGCCACAGGCGTTGGATTGGCACCAACCATCTTATAATATTGCTGGAGCATTTTTGACCCTGGCACACGGAACTTAACCCCTTTAAGGTCAGAAGGCGTAAGGACTGCGCTACCACCTTGGCGCACAGCAACAACACGTGGGTCAATTACTATATAAAATAGAGGCTTAAATCCATTAGCTTCAACTTTGGGGTGAACATTAGTTTTCCATTGATCTGAATTTACTAGATTAACAAAACGTTGATTAGCACCACAAAAATAAGGTAAATTTATCAGATCGATAGCTGATGCAAAGGGTGCAAAATTTGACAATGAATGTTGTGCTGCCTGAATTGTTCCAGATTGCACTTTTTGAACAAGCTCTCCACCAGCTCCAAGCTGGCGACCAGGTGCCAGCTTAACATAAACTTTTCCACTTGTTGCGTTTTGAATGTTTTCTTTAAAATCAAGCTGCATTATCGGATAGCTTCTTGAAGCACCAAGCACATAAGCTGTTGCAATAGTCATTATGTGATCTGCAGAAGATTCTCTAATCTGTTCTTCTTTAGCTGTTTGTGCTACTGCCGCGTCAGACCATAAAACGCCGCCCGCACCTGCAACTATTGCAGCTGTGAAGCCACCAGTTGCAGATAGTTTTAGGAAATTTCGGCGCTCAGCCGACTTTAATTCTTTATTCATTTAATCCTCCCATTAAAAAAACAAACAGTAGTCACTCAGATTTTCTGAGCAGCCTCTGCCTTTAAAATTCCAACAACGAAAAACAAAATACAAACGCACAAAAGCATAAATTCACCAACATCACCTAGCAAGCTATTGTTGTCTAGGGATGCCCAAAGTACGTTCACAAAGAACGCTAAAAATAATCCTATCGATAATTTTATATATGAATTCATTAGCTATATTTGCCATATTTTCATGTAATTTCAAGTCAGCTTAACTCATAATGTAAACGCTTACATTAGACAGTGCAAGGTAAAATGTAAAATCTTGCAAAACTGGCGTAAAATAAGATAGATTCAATTAAAGTAATTGTTTGTATAATTTAGGTTAGTGCTTTTATGAAAAATAAAAAAAGTATCACTATTTTGGATGTAGCAAGACTAGCGAAGGTTTCAACTGCTACTGTTTCTCGATGTTTAAATAATTCCGAAAACGTCAAAATTGTTACAAAACAAAGAGTTATTAGTGCAGTAGAAACTCTTGGATATTATCCTAATTTTGGTGCAAAGGTATTAGCCGCAAAAAAAACAAATCTAATTGGCGCCATTATCCCAACCATGGAAAATGCAATTTTTGCTGCTGGCATACAAGCTTTTCAAGAAGTTCTAAGCGTAGCAGGTTATACACTGCTAGTTTCAAGCTCATCCTATCAGCGGGACTTAGAAGAAGAACAAATTTACGCACTTGTATCGCGAGGAGCAGACGCACTTTTATTAATTGGAGAAGACCGCGACCCAAATATTTATGCGTACCTTAAACAACGCCAAATACCATATGTAATTGCTTGGAATTACCGGAATGGACTTCAACATACGTTTATAGGATTTGATAATATGCGTGCGGCGCAGATGGCCACAGAAGAAGTTATTAAAAGGCATCATAAAAACATATGTATAATTGCTGGAAATACGGCTGAAAATGATAGGGCAAGAGATCGAAAAATAGGTTTTATCAAAAGTTTAGAAAACCATAAGATAGCTATTTCTGCTAATCAGATAATTGAAGCAAGTTATGTGTTTGAAGAGGCGGGTGATGCTTTTGATACGCCTATTTGTAATAATCCCGAAACCACTGCTATCTTATGCGGAAATGATGTTTTAGCAGTTGGGGCATTACTAAGAGCGAGAAAACGCGGATTTAATATTCCTAAACAAATATCCATAGTAGGATTTGATGATATAGAAATTTCCAATATTGTGTCACCAAAATTGAGCACGGTACACGTACCACATCGACAAATGGGTCGTCATTCCGCCCAATCGATAATTAACATGCTTAATGGCTCCCCTGAGATGAAAAGCCTTGAACTTAAGCCATACTTCGTCCAACGCGAGAGCCTCTCATAATAGCTCTGTTATAATAAACGATTAAGCACCTATTTGTTCGCCTATATCTAAACTTTATTCATTTCTGGGATATCAGAAAACAAAATTTTTTAGAAAACTAATACCACTTTATTTCGACGGAAAAAAGTTGGGTGTTTATTAATTTTTTTGTCTCTTTTTTCTAATTCTTTCCGTATAATGGAAAGACATGGAGAGGAGACCGGCAATGTTCCCATATAAAACAAACGCAATTTCAGCAGACTACTCCCGCAGAAATTCTGGAAATGGCTATTTATTTGCGATTGCATTGATTATTTTATTAGTTGCTGCATTTAGTTTATTTAATTAGTCTGCGTATACTTTGGGGGTGCTGGGGGGGGGCTCTGCAGAAAAACTATGCCTTATCAAGATAAGGGCTAACTTTTTAAGCCGGTGGTTAATA
>JAACDT010000258.1 GCA_009936885.1 Alphaproteobacteria bacterium | reverse complement strand
CCCAAGGCAGCCTGTTTAAAATGCTGTTTTCCAATTGGCAACCATGTTTGATTGGCATCTGAAAAACCGCCATTGGGCGCGCTTGCATCCCATACCATAGGGGTGCGACATGTATCACGACCAGGGAAGGTAGCTGCAAATTCAATTCCCCACGGATCTTGCATTTTCTCAAGAGGAATATCTGTTACATCTTCTAATGCAAGCTCCTCGCCCTGATATATACATGTAGACCCAATTAAACAGCTCTCTAATTTTAAAAGTAGTAACTGCAAATCTTTACTATCTTCTCTCTTTACATTTAATGGGGCAATCTGGCGTGAAATTGAACGAGGCACATCATGGTTTGAGAATGCAAAACAAAGCTTCCCCGTACCATTAAATGTGCTCACAGCATTATCTATCACGTCCTTCATTTCTTGGATTGTAAGGCCATCCCATTCAAGCAAGTCAAAATTATAAGTCGCATGTAATCTGTTACTCTGGGTAAAAGTCTCACTCACCTTCATCGCATCATCATTATCACCGTCAACTTCTCCCATAAGAAAACGGCCGTCATAGCTATCAGCGACCTGTCTCATTCGTGAACTAAATTCTTGTAATGATGGCTGATTAAGCTGTGCAGAATCATGTAGTTGCCGAAAGAATGGTTGCTGGTCTAATGGCAATGGACCCGGAGAAAACTCTGTATTAGCCAGATTATTTTTAAAGGGTGGTTTATCTGCATTTATTGTATGGACAGCATCAAGCCTAAAACCATCTACCCCAAAATCGAACCAAAAACGGGCGATTTCTTCAAAATAATCTAGAACTTTTGGATTGCTAAAATTGAAATTCGGCTGAGACGCCAAGAAATTGTGTAAATAATATTGCTGACGGCGCGGCTCCCAGCTCCAAGCATAGCCGCCAAAAAATGACAGCCAGTTTGTGGGTGCTGTTCCGTCAGGCATCGCATCTACCCAGTGAAACCAGTCAGCTTTGGCGTTGTCTTTTGACTGTCTACTCTCCTGAAAATATGGATGCTGGTCAGAGCAATGAGCTGCAACAATATCCACCATTACTTTTATATCTAGCGAATGTGCCTTAGATATGAGCCTCTCTAAATCTTTTAAATTTCCATACTCAGGCGCAATATCAAAATAATCTGATACATCATACCCAAAATCTTTCTGAGGTGACTTAAAGAAAGGGCTAATCCAGATAGCATCTACGCCAAGGTTTGAGATATAATCAAGGCGAGAGGTTATTCCTTGCAGATCTCCGATACCATCCGCGTTTGAATCCTGAAAGGAGCGCGGGTAAATCTGATAGATTATAGCGCTCTCCCACCAATTAAGTTCAGACATTAATCATCCCCCTTTAACCGAACCTGCCAGCAAACCACGAATAAAATATCGCTGCATGGCAAGAAATACAATTACGGGGACGACCATCGAGATTACAGCTGAGGCATTTAATAAATGTAACTGGTCACCGAATGTACCTAATTGCTGCTCGAGCAAAATCGGGAAAACACGTTCGCCTGAGCTGCTAGGGCCGATGTATAAGGCAACGAGTAAATCGTTCCAAATCCATAAAAATTGGAAGATGGCAAATGAAGCTAACGCTGGTACAGATAAAGGCAGGATAATTTTTAAAAAAATTTGCATATGGGAAGCACCGTCAATTCTTGCACTCTCTAATAGTTCTTTTGGTAATCCGACGATGTAATTTCGTAGAAGATAAATAGCAAGAGGTTGCCCAAAGGCAGTATGAGTGATCCAAAGCCCCGCAAATGATTTAGATGGCACAGCACAACTATCTGTTGCTTCGCAATCAGTTAGCAGCTCTTGAAGCGCCATCATCCAAGAAGCGATGCCATTAAAACCCTGTAGTATAGGTAAAAATGCGAGCTGCGTGGGCACAATCATCAATGTTACAACGCCTATAAATATCCAGTCTCTTCCAGGGAACCTCATCCATGCAAATGCATATGCGGCAAAAGCAGCAATGGTAATGGGAATAATGGTAGCGGGTATCGTTACAATGAATGAAGAAATAAGAGCGTTAGGTACATTTTCATTATCAATTAGCACCTCCACATAAGCCTCTGGTGCAAATACAGGATCCTGATTTACAAACACATCTAGTTTTTTTGGTTTAAGTTTGGACCCGTCAGGAAAAGTCCATACGAAATCACCATTCGTTTCAAAAATAAAATCGCCGCCGCGGACCTCCATAGTCTCGCCAACCGGGACAAGCTTTTTCATAAGAATCGTTTTATCTGGATTATTAGGATCTGGAACTCGCCCCTTAAACATAATAGACTCAATATTTCCTGAAACAGGAAACCAATCTTGATCTTTGTTTATTCTCTTAAAGATATTTCCTCTTAGTTCGTTTGATTTTAGCACTTCAGTCTTGTCGTGTGTGCTAAAGCGATGTCCCAATATGGTAGGTGTAAACGACGTCCAGAAACCGGAAGTTTTTGTTGCCATCTCAGAACGCAATGACGTTGCTACAAGCGCAATAAATGGTACAACCCAAATGACAACTATTAAGGCCAGCACAACATTGCTTAGAGTGCGATTTATCATTGCATTAAGCCCTTCAATTACCTAATTCTTTTTGTTCTTTTCTAAGCCGCCAAGCATTAAATATCATGTGGGGAATAACAGTAATCATCAACATAATTGCGATTGCAGCAAATAGATTGTCCACCGCGTCCCCCCCTATTGACCAAGTATTTTTTGCTGCTTCCATCATAGTAGCAAGCAATAATTTATCATCATCATTAGCAGATAAAGCATAGGGTATATCGAATACCTTCAGAACTTCTGTGACCATGTATGTCCAAACCACTACGACAGTAGAATATATCTGAGGAAGTTTTATCTTAAAAAATAATTGCCACGGGTTTGCCCCATCTATAATTGCTGCTTCCACGGTTTCTTTTGGAACTCCTCGCAAGGCTGCCGAAAAAATAACCATAGCGAAACCAGTCTTAATCCAGACCATTATCCACATAAGGAAAAAATTTCCCCAAAATTTTAGATTGTATAAAGGTTCGTTGTAGGAAGGAGAGTGCCCCAATATGGATTTTAATAATCCTGTTTGATAAGAGGGAGTGAAACCATTGATAACTTGTTGTGCTTCAATTCCACCTCCAGCAAAAATGTTTCGCCAAATAACCGCAGCACCAACAAAGGAGATAGCCATAGGAACGAAAATAAATGTCTTTGCAACAACGCCCCACCTCAATGAATCTGCAAGCACCGCAACTGCTAAACCAAAAATAATGCAAAAAGTTGGCACTAGAATTAACCACATTAAGCTATTTCTCATCGCAAATCTAAACTGAACATAGCCTAGTGCTTTTGGATCCCACAGAAATGAGTAATTATTTGTTGTTAATGTGCCATTTGCTTCCTGAAACGAAATTCCCAATGTCATAAATGCAGGCACTACTAGAAATAATGTGAGTAAAACGAGAGCTGGTCCAACAAAAATCCAAGGTTGAATTGCTTCAATAATTGCAGATTGGCGCCCTATAGATTTTTTTTCACGCACCCTTGCTAATCCGCTATTAAGCCAGTTTGTGATCCAAAAATATAGCGATGAAATACCGACAGCTATTACTACTGAGCGAAGAGCAAAGCTGATTTTAGCAAATCTTAATTCGGCTTCAATCGGCGCTAGTGACCATCCTTGTGTTTCACGAAGCCATAGGCCTAAATTGGAAAATAAATCGTCTAAAGGCGCTGAAAGCGAATATGCAAATATAGCCGTAATTGGTAACACACAGATAACTGTCAATATAATCGCTAGCCCGTTACTAGCAATTATGTTCATTATAGATCGCATCTGAAAATTACCTTATTCTTTAAATGATAAGAGCACAGGAACAAACCTGTGCTCTAAACTCATATAATTTAGGTATGAGACTATTTAATCGCATCCCAAGCTGCTTGAATATTGTTAGCAGTTGTTTGCGAGTCTTGACCATTTGCAACTGCTGTCATTTCACTCCCGCAAGCACCGGCACCTATTGCCCCTGGCATCAACTCAGATGCATCAAAGCGGAATGTTGT
>JAACDT010000257.1 GCA_009936885.1 Alphaproteobacteria bacterium | reverse complement strand
TAAAACTGCCTCTAATCTTGCGGTTGGTTTTCCCTTTTATTTTTTTACAGAAGGTATGATTTGCCCAGTGCTTATGCCAGTGGAAATTGGTGGTATGGCATGGGCATATGAACAAGAAATCTATACTGCAATAATTGATTCAAAAAGCTGGCCACTGGAAAGTGATTCTATAGATTGTATTCTTATAAGCCATGCACTGGAATTGATTCCTGATCATCATAGTTTTTTGATTGAAGCAGGACGAGTTTTGAAAAGTTCTGGAAAACTAATACTTATGGTACCTCATAGGCACGGTTTATGGTCAAGAGCAGAAACAACGCCATTCGGACATGGCACGCCTTTTAGCAGGGGTCAGATATTTAGGTTGCTAAAAAACACTAGATTAAATCCCGAAAAATGCACAAGGAGTTTGTTTCTGCCGCCATTTGCAGATAAATTACCAGAGGCTGTATCCAATCAGATTGAAATTATCGGAGAGCATTTATTGCAGCTTTTGGGTGGTGTGCTAATTGTAGAAGCAACCAAAATGGTTTATGCAGAACCAAAGAAAAACAGAGCGACAACAAAGGCTCGATTGTTTGCACCTGTGAAAAGCCAGTCTGCTTATTCTTCGTCTGAATAAATGGGATCCGTATTTAGAAAGCAGAAATTTGATGAAGATGGTTATAATGGGAGGCGATGTATGTCAAATGTGCTTGTCGAGCTAAGACAAAAAATAGATGAGATAGATCATGCTTTGCTGGAATTAGTAACACGGCGGTTGAGTGTCTCGCGCCAAATAGCAATGGCAAAGCCAGGTGGCAGTCCTGTTTACCGTCCTGCTCGAGAGGCATTATTAATGCATCAGTTGCTCTCGCAACTAGACGGCACGGTTGAACATAAGGTTGTGGAAAGGCTATGGCGGGTGTTACTTGCATCAAGTGTTCATAGTCAAAGACCAAATTTTAAAATCATTAGCCTTGAGGGGCTAGAAGATTTCACTTCAGAATTTAGTGCTAGTTTTTTGGATTTCACCTTTTGTTCTACAGGTGATCACATAATAAAACAGCTGTCTGAAAATCAGGCAGATGTTGCTTTTTTTCCATATAGTGAGTTAGCAGAGATTGCGAGCTCTCTTGGAGAAAAAACAGGCATTTATCTTAACCACAAGATGGATAATGTTGCTATTATCTGCAAAAATATGCCAGAAGAAACTGGATTTGATATTTCGTTGTTTAGAGATAGCAGTTTTGTGGAGCCGAGCATAATTGAAAAGCCAGGTTTTAGCTTAAATTCGCATAGTAGCGAGCATGTCCATATTGGCGCTTGGGTTAATCTTTCAAGCGCGCTGAAATAGTAACTCATAAACGTTATAGAATGCATTAAAGCTGGAGACATCCTAAAATGACCATTAAGCCAGTGCCATCAGATGTTATACAATCTCTGGTAAGTTATAGACCAGCATTCGGCAAGAATGTCTCAAAGTCACTCATAAGACTTTCTGCTAATGAAAATGGAATTGGATGCTCGCCTCTTGTAAGGGAAGCAATTCAGAATAACGAGGTTGATTTATATCGTTATCCAGCGCAGCAAGATGAGGGATTAATACATGCTATCGCATCTAGGTTTAGATTAAATCCATCCCAGATTTTAACAGGCAATGGTTCTGACGAACTAATTTATTTGCTTTGCACAGCTTTTTTGAATCCTGGTGATGAGGCAATTCACACACAATATGGCTTTCTTGTATTCCCGCAAGCAATTAAAATTGCCGGCGGCGTTCCTATTATCGCGCCTGACGATGACTATACTGTTAGCGTTGATTCGATTATTGCAAAGCTTACCCAGAAAACCAAACTTGTGTTTCTAGCAAATCCCAATAATCCTACAGGTTCTATGATATCTGAGTCTGAAATATCCAGATTAATCGAATTACTGCCAAAATCTGTGGTTCTTGTGCTTGACTGGGCCTATAGCGAATATGTGTCTTCAGGTCTGTCTGATGCAGCTAAGCTTGTTGAGTCTAGCGCTAATATTGTAATGCTGCGTACCTTCTCAAAACTTTTTGGCATTGCTGCATTGCGATTAGGGTGGGGATATTTTCCACCTGAAATATATGCTGTTTTGCAGTCGATACGTGCGCCATTTTCAGTTAATCAATTGGCAGCACTCGCAGGAAAGGTTTCGATGGAGGATAGAGCCTTTCAAGAAGAATCGGTCGCTCATAACCAGTTTTGGATGACTGAGATGGTCAATCGATTCAATGAAATGGGTGTCAAAACTCTTAAAGGTCAGGCAAATTTCATGCTTCTCGATTTCAGAGACAAGAATGGGCCATCTGCGAGCTATATTGAATCGCGCCTTCTAGAACATAATATCCAGCTTCGAAATATGATGCCATATGGCCTGCCAGATATGCTTCGAATGTCTATTGGCACATCAAACGAGATGGAAGAATTCACATCTTGCTTAAAACACATAATTCTTCAATAGGGATAATTAGCGAGATGAATGAGAAACTTCCAAACATTGCAATTATAGGCCTTGGGT
>JAACDT010000256.1 GCA_009936885.1 Alphaproteobacteria bacterium | reverse complement strand
TTCTCATCAACCAGATGATGCAATTTAAGCATATAAATATACCCAACCGTTACAGGTCTATCAAACTGCTCGCCAGTTCTTCCATCAATCAGCCATTCCTGCCCTGTTTCAGATAATCCAGCATGCTCAAGTAAATTTAAAACGTCTGCTTCTTTTGCACCATCAAATACCGGTGTTGCCATTGGAACGCCTCTGGTTAAAAGAGTGGATTGCTCAATCACCTGATCATCATCCATATGGGCAATCGTGTTATTATATTGCTCCTCTGGATAAATTGATTTTAGCCTATCTCGTAGGGGTGTTAAATCCCGTGAAGCTTTGGCAGCATCTACAGCCTCGCCAATTTGCTTACCAAGTCCTCTTGCGGCCCACCCAAGATGCGTTTCCAAAATCTGCCCAACATTCATACGAGATGGGACACCAAGAGGGTTTAGAACAATATCAACAGGCGTTCCATCATCCAAGTAAGGCATATCTTCTGCTGGCATAATGCGAGAGATAACACCCTTATTTCCATGTCTTCCAGCCATTTTATCGCCAGGCTGTAACTTACGTTTTACAGCGACAAAAACTTTAACCATTTTCATAACGCCAGGCATAAGCTCATCGCCGCGTTGTAGTTTATCAACCTTATCTGAAAATCTGCCATCAAGACGTTTGATTGAGTTTTCAAAATCGGTGATTTGTGCCTCAACACTTTTCTGAACAGCATCATCTTGAACAGCAATTTGGCGAAGCGCGGCATTTCCAAGCTCGGATAATATATCTTTTGTGAGCTTGTCATTTACGTTTACAGATGCTGGCCCTGCGGCTACGATTTGCCCATCTAGGATCGAATGCATTCTGCTTGCAAAACCCCGTTCAAGAACATTTTGCTCGTCATCACGGTCTTTTGCCAAACGCTCAATTTCGGCACGCTCAATAGCTCTTGCACGCTCATCTTTTTCAAGACCCCGACGAGAAAAAACACGAACTTCGACAACGGTTCCAGCACCTCCTGGTGGCACTCTAAGCGAGGTATCACGAACGTCAGATGCTTTTTCACCAAAAATTGCACGTAACAATTTTTCTTCTGGTGTCATCGGGCTCTCACCCTTAGGGGTGACTTTACCGACCATAATATCACCAGCATTAACCTCAGCACCTACATATACAATTCCCGCTTCATCCAGATTTCTAAGCGCTTCTTCACCCACATTTGGGATATCACGGCTTATCTCTTCTTGTCCAAGTTTTGTATCACGAGCCATAATTTCATATTCTTCAATATGAATAGATGTAAAGACGTCATCTCTTACAATACGCTCATTTATGAGAATAGAATCCTCAAAATTATACCCATTCCAAGGCATAAAGGCGACAAGCACATTTCTGCCTAATGCTAATTCACCATCCTCTGTTGAGGGTCCATCAGCAATAATATCCCCTATGTTAATTCTATCTCCTACCTTAACCAAAGGTCTCTGATTAACAGTGGTATTCTGATTGGAGCGTTGGAATTTTAGCAAGCTATATATATCAACTGGAGAGACATCGTCATTTCCGCTATCTTCATCAGCACTAATAACAATACGTGTTGCATCTACCTGATCTACGACACCTGAGCGTTTAGCGACAATTGTCACGCCTGAGTCACGAGCAACGCGTGATTCCATACCTGTTCCAACAGTTGGCGCTTCCGCACGAAGCAAAGGTACCGCCTGACGCTGCATATTCGATCCCATCAATGCTCTGTTTGCATCATCATTCTCAAGAAACGGAATAAGTGCCGCAGCAACAGAAACCAGCTGTTTTGGTGAAACATCAACAAAATCAACATCTTCAGGCTTAGCAAGGCTAATCTCACCTGCTTTTCTTACTGGGATAAGGTCTCCGACAATTTTTCCAGATTTATCAATCTCTGTATTTGCCTGAGCAATACCATATTTGCCTTCTTCCATCGCGGATACGTAAAGATATTCGTCTGTAAGCTTCCCATTTTCGACTTTACGGTAGGGTGTTTCAATAAATCCATAGCGATTGATCTGAGCAAATGTAGCCAGCGAATTAATCAGACCAATATTTGGTCCCTCCGGCGTTTCGATAGGACAAATACGCCCATAATGCGTTGGATGAACGTCACGCACTTCAAATCCTGCCCGCTCTCTTGTAAGACCGCCAGGGCCTAACGCAGATACACGCCTTTTATGCGTAATTTCAGATAGAGGGTTAGTCTGGTCCATAAATTGTGATAGCTGAGAAGAGCCAAAAAATTCTCTGACAGCGGCAGAAGCTGGTTTGGCATTGATTAAGTCTGCCGGCATTACACTGTCTATCTCAACAGAACCCATTCTCTCTTTAATGGCGCGCTCCATTCTAAGCAGACCAACACGGTACTGATTTTCCATCAGCTCACCAACAGAACGAACCCTTCTATTGCCTAGATGGTCAATATCATCCACCTCACCCCTACCATCCTTAAGACCAACAAGAATATTAAGAACTGCAATGATATCCTGCTTACGAAGAATTCGCATTTCATCATCTGTTTCCTGATCTAGGCGGGAATTTAACTTCACCCTTCCTACAGCAGATAAATCATAACGCTCTTTATCAAAGAAAAGATTGGTAAACAGCTCATGAGCCCCTTCTAATGTTGGTGGCTCACCAGGGCGCATCACACGATAAATATCAACCAATGCTTCAGCGCGGCTATTATTTTTATCAACCGCTAAGGTATTACGAAGATTCGCAGAGTAATTCACATTATCAATACGAAGAATATCAAGAACTTTAAGTTCGTTTTGTTCAGCGATAGTCAAGAAATCTTGGGTGATTTCATCACCCGCTTCTGCAAGGACTATCCCAGAAGACATATCAACCACATCTTTTGCAAGGAACTTACCAATAAGGTCTTCTTCTTCGATTCTAATGCGTTTCAAACCAGCTTCTTCTAGTTTTTTCAAACTACGCTGCGTTAGTTTTGTTCCAGTAGATACAGCAACCTCTCCTGTTTCTGCATCAATAATATCTTTTTCAACCTTGGTTCCACGAAGCAATTCTGCATCAAATGGCTGTTGCCAAGCATCTTTGGTTTTTGTGAATTCATCTGATAGATAATAGGTTCCAAGGATATCTTCCCGGCCCATTCCAACAATCTCAGACGGCTCGATTGATGAGCCTTGCTCCTTTAAACTTGCCATTTTAGCAAGTGAACGCTCATCAGGTAGTGCCATCATAAAAGTAGTCGCTGGTAATTTGCGTTTGCGATCTATGCGCACATTCAAAATATCTTTGGCATCAAATTCAAAATCAAGCCAAGAGCCTCGATAAGGAATAATCCGAGCTGCAAATAATAGCTTGCCAGAGGCGTGAGTTTTACCTTTATCATGATCAAAAAACACCCCAGGGGAGCGATGCATTTGCGAAACAATAACACGCTCAGTGCCATTAATAACAAATGTGCCGTTATTTGTCATAAGCGGCATATCACCCATATAGACATCCTGCTCTTTAATGTCGCGGATTGATTTCGCTTCTGTGTCTTCATCAATCTCCCAGATAACAAGCCTTAACGTCACCTTAAGCGCAGAGGCATATGTTAAGCCGCGCTGCTGACATTCTTCAACATCATATTTTGGTTTTTCAAGCTCGTAGGATACGAATTCAAGCACAGCTCTTCCAGAGAAATCATTTATCGGAAATACTGATGTAAATGCTTCTTGTAAGCCGGTATCTGTTCTCTGAGATGCTGATGTAGTCATCTGCAAAAACTGATCATAACTTGAGCGTTGAACCTCGATAAGATTTGGCATAGTTACAACTTCGGAGAGTTGACCAAAACTACGACGAACACGTTTGCGGCTATCAAGAGTACTTACATTTTGTGCCATTATAACGACATCCCTTTTATATGTTTAACGTTGTTAATATCTGATTAGATTAGTAATTAGTTAAATAATTCATGCGCTTGTTTGAGTACTTAATAATTAAAATATGGAGCGAAACCAAATATTTTTAACTAAGCCACAATCCAAAATGCATTTAAGCACCAGACTAGATAACAAGTCTGGTGCTTTATTGTAAGTTAGGTATTGAAGCACAAAATTACTTCAATTCAACAGTAGCGCCGGCAGCCTCAAGCTTGCCTTTGATTTCCTCTGCCTCATCCTTGCTAGCACCTTCTTTCACTGCTTTTGGAGCAGCTTCAACTAGGTCTTTAGCTTCTTTCAGACCAAGGCCTGTGATCGCACGAACTTCTTTAATCACGTTGATTTTTGATGCACCCACAGATGCTAAAACAACGTCAAAGTCGGTCTTTTCTTCAGCAGCAGCGCCGCCTGCATCACCACCGCTAGCAGCTGCCGCAACAGCCACAGGAGCAGCCGCAGACACACCCCATTTTTCTTCAAGAAGCTTTGCTAACTCAGCTGCTTCTAACACTGTCAATGCAGATAAATCTTCTGCAATTTTTTCAATATCAGCCATCATGTTCTCCTTTTGGCTTTAACTTCTGATCATAGAATAAAAACACTTACCCAAGTTGGTCTGCACGTGCCTTAATAACACGCGCCAACCCACCAGCAGGTGCAGCAATAACGCCAGCAACTTTACCAGCCGGTGCCTGCAGAAGGCCAACAATCTTGCCACGTAATTCATCCAGAGAAGGAAGTTTTGCAAGTGCAACCACTTCTTCTTTGGAAAGAATTTTCCCGTCAAGACCGCCACCAACGATTGATACTTTGTCATTGGTCTTGGTGAATTCAAAAATGGTCCTTGCAGCAGCAATTGCATCCGAAGAGGTGCTAACCGCTGTTGGTCCCGTAAAAAATTCAGCCAAATCCTCAAATGGTGTTCCTTGAAGTGCCAATTTAGTAACTCTGTTTTTGGTTACTTTATAGGTAGCTCCAACTTCACGCATTTTTTGACGAAGCTCGCCGCTTTCTGCCACTGTCATTCCTGTCTGATGCGTAACAACAACAGATGTTGCTACCCCAAACGCAGAGTTAAGTGTTTCGATCAGTTCGGCTTTTTCGGTCCGATTCATCTGATCTTCTCCATCGTTATGGGAGGAACTCCCCCCGGTTTCACCAGAGCATGAATGCAACATAAATACCCTTGCATTCATACCGTTGGCCTGCCCATCGAAGCGAAAGCACTAAATCGGCTATGCCCCATCTATGCAGGATATTAAGTTGGACACCCAACGCCTGCAGTCTTGGACAGGTTGGGAACAACAAAAGTTGTTCCGCCTGCACTCTGGCACAAAATAGTGCCAGAATTTCGTCATTCTCAAATCTAGAGGATAATTATCCTGCTATCTGAGTTGCATCAATAAAAATACCAGGCCCCATAGTAGAGCTCATGGTAACTTTTTTCATATAAGTCCCTTTAGCTCCCGACGGGCGTGCTTTTTGAATTGCATCAAGAAAAGCCTGCGCATTTTGAGCTATTTTATCTGCATCAAAGCTCGCTTTGCCAATTCCAGCATGAATAACGCCAGCTTTTTCTACGCGGAACTGAACTTCACCTGCTTTCGCTGTCTTCACAGCTTCTGCAACATCTGGGGTAACGGTTCCAAGCTTAGGGTTTGGCATAAGACCACGAGGACCGAGCACCTTACCAAGTCGGCCAACCACGCCCATCATATCTGGTGATGCAATAACCCGGTCAAATCCCTGTTCGCCGTTTTGAATTTGTTCTGCTAGCTCCTCTGCACCCACAAATTCTGCACCAGCAGCTTTTGCTTCCTCTGCTTTAGCATCACGTGCAAAAACAGCAACTCGCATTGTCTTGCCAGTACCATTTGGCATTGCAACAGAACCACGCACCATTTGATCTGCATGCCGCGGATCCACGCCAAGGCTGACTGAAATCTCAATCGTCTCGTCAAACTTTGCTTTGGCTGCCTCTTTGATTATTTTTGCAGCTTCGTTAACTGAGTAGGCTTTGTTTCTGTCAATAAGGTCGTAACCCGATTTTAATCTTTTACCTGCAACCATAATTAACCCTCCACCACTTCAAGACCCATGGAGCGAGCAGAACCACGCACCATTTGAACAGCACCTTGAAGGTCAATCGCATTTAAGTCCTTCATTTTTTGTTCTGCGATTTCCTCAACCTGAGCAACGGTTACTTTTCCAGCAACCTCTCTGCCAGGTGTCTGACCACCTTTTGAGAGACCTGCTGCTTTCTTTAAAAAGTAGCTAACAGGTGCATTTTTTGTTGTGAAGGAAAAAGACTTATCTTGGTACACCGTAATAACAACAGGTACCGGCATATTCTTCTCTAAACTATCTGTTGCAGCGTTAAACGCCTTACAGAATTCCATAATATTCACACCGCGCTGTCCCAATGCTGGGCCAACTGGCGGTGACGGATTAGCTGCTCCTGCTGGGATATTAAGCTTAATGTAACTATCTATTTTTTTTGCCATCTTACTCTCTTTAACGCTAACGCTATGGCTAGCTCCTGCTGGTTCATTAACTCAGATTGTTCCGCAGTTAGACTTTTTCAACCTGACTATACTCTAACTCAACTGGGGTAGCGCGACCAAAAATGGACACCGCAACCTTTAGACGAGCCTTTTCATCATCGGCCTCTTCTACAAGACCGTTAAATGATTCGAACGGGCCATCAATGACCCTCACTTCTTCACCGATATCAAACGTAATGGTGGCAACTGGACGCTCCAC
>JAACDT010000047.1 GCA_009936885.1 Alphaproteobacteria bacterium | reverse complement strand
TGCAATTATTTTAGCAATCATTGGATCATAAAACATTGCGATATGACTGCCCTCAACCACGCCAGAATCTATTCTTACCGCTTCAATTTCCGGTTCCACATATCTGCGCAATTGTCCAATTGAAGGAAGAAATCCACGGGTGGAATCTTCTGCATAAATGCGAGCCTCTACTGCCCATCCATGCGCTTTGACTTCTTCTTGGGTTAATTCAAGCCTCTCACCAGCGGCGATCTTTATCATAAGAGAGACAAGATCTACATCATGCACTAATTCTGTAACGGGATGTTCTACCTGTAAGCGTGTATTCATTTCTAGAAAATAAAAATCTTCATCCGCCCCAACGATAAATTCAACTGTTCCTGCAGACCTGTAATTCACAGCTCTAGCAAGAGCGATTGCCTGCTGCCCCATTGCTTCGCGTGTTTTTTGCGATAGCAGGCATGATGGCGCCTCTTCGATGACTTTCTGATGCCGTCTTTGAATGGAGCATTCACGCTCACCAAGAAAAATAATATTACCATGCGTATCCGCTAATATTTGAATCTCAATATGTCGGGGTTGCTGGACAAATTTTTCTATGAAAACCCGGTCATCCCCGAAAGAAGAGCGGGCTTCATTCATTGCCGCCTGCATTGCTGATTGAAGTTCAGCCTCGTCGCCGACAACACGCATTCCCTTTCCGCCGCCGCCAGAAGAAGCTTTTATCATGACGGGATAACCAATTCTGGCAGATTCAGCCTTTGCTTCGGTAAAATCAGTAACCGCTCCTTTACTACCAGGAACAATAGAGACACCTGCTTCTTTGGCCAGCTTTTTAGAGGTGATTTTATCGCCCATCATTTCCATGGCATGAGCATCAGGACCTATAAAAACAATTCCTGCCGCTTCAACTGCTCTAACAAACTCAGCATTTTCTGATAAAAATCCATAACCTGGATGAATAGCCTGTGAGGAGGTCTGCTTTGCCACCTCAATAATTTTGTCAATCAGCAAATAACTTTGTGCAGATGGTGACTGGCCAACATGCACCGCTTCATCTGCCATTTTGACGTGCTTTGCATGCTTATCTGAATCAGAATATATCGCAACAACTTTGATACCCATATCATGGGCAGTTCTGATAATTCGGCAGGCAATCTCACCTCTGTTGGCCACCAGAATTTTTTTAAAGACGAAGCTCATCTAGCTTATCTCCAATTTAAAGAGGAAGGTTATCATGCTTGCGCGGTGGGTTTTTAAGCTGCTTACGCTTTAATATCTCAAACGCATTGACAATACGACGACGCGTATTAACGGGTCTAATAATATCATCTAAATATCCTCTAGACGCGGCGACAAATGGATTTGCAAATTTCTCGCGATAATTCTGAGTTTTCTTCTCTAATAGCTCAGGATTATCAGACGCATCCCGAAAAATAATTCTTGCCGCACCCTCAGGACCCATTACAGCTATTTCTGCATTTGGCCATGCGTAATTGACATCACCTCGCAAATGCTTGGATGCCATTACATCATAGGCACCCCCATATGCTTTTCTAGTAATTAAACTGACTTTTGGAACTGTTGCTTCTGCAAAGGCAAATAATAACTTTGCGCCATGGCTGATAATACCGCCGGTCTCTTGTGCGAGTCCTGGCATAAACCCTGGTACATCCACTAAGGTTAGAATTGGAATATCAAAGGCATCACAAAACCGAACAAATCGCGCAGCTTTTCGAGATGAATTAGAATCAAGGCACCCTGCTAAAACCAATGGTTGGTTTGCAACTATGCCTATTGGCATGCCATTCATTCTAGCGAAGCCGACGATGATATTTTTCGCGTAATCAGCATGGATTTCGAAAAATTCCTGATCATCTATAATCTCCAAGATGACATGCTTCATATCATACGGCATATTTGGATTTTCAGGCACAATATTCGCAAGCGTCTCGGACTGTCTATCGATAGGGTCATCACACTCTATAATGGGTAATGGGCCAGCATTAGAAAGCGGCAAGAAGCCCATTAACCTACGGGTATTTACCAATAACTCTAAGTCATTATCAAATCGGCCATGGCTAACGCCAGATGTTTTTGCGTGCATCTCTGCACCGCCTAACTCAGCAGCTGTTAGATCTTCATGAGTGACCGTTTTTACCACATCAGGTCCTGTTACAAACATATAAGACGAGTTTTCAACCATGAATATAAAATCTGTAATTGCAGGTGAGTATACCGCACCACCAGCACATGGCCCCATAATTAGGGAAATCTGAGGAATAACGCCAGATGCCAGAACATTTCGTTGGAAGACTTCTGCATAGCCTCCAAGAGATGCAACGCCTTCTTGTATTCGGGCACCCCCAGAATCATTAATGCCAATAACAGGCAAACCAAGTTTAATTGCTTGGTCCATTACTTTGCAAATTTTTGCTGCATGTGTTTCTGATAATGAGCCCCCAAACACAGTAAAATCCTGCGAATATACAAATACAGGGCGTCCATTTATCAACCCATTACCGGTTACAACTCCATCTCCTGGAATTTTATGTTCTTCCATGTCAAAATCAATACATCTATGCTCCATAAACATATCCCATTCTTCAAAGCTATCAGGATCCACCAATAGCGCTATTCGCTCTCTTGCGGTTAGTTTTCCTTTGGCATGCTGTTTATCAATTCTAGCCTGTCCGCCCCCAAGTCGGGCTTCGGCACGTTTTTGTTCTAGCATTTCAGTATTTGTCTGCACAAATAAGCTCCTTAGATTTTAATTGCTTAAGAGATATATGCTGTTCATAGTTCAGCTAGTGTGAAAAATTCTGATAAATCATGCAATTCATTTTTTACCGCAACATGCCTAGCCTTGGATTCATCATCTTCTCCCCACCTAGAGTTTTGGTATAACTCATCTAGATAGGCAACGGAGAAAAGGGTATCTGGCGTTACCTGTTTTCTTATAAAAGCTAGTGCTAATATTGCAGAGCCAGTAAGCATTGTTGCCCGAACAAAGCACATAAAAGTCCAAATATTCATTTGCGAAATCACCTGCTTCAACAGAGTTGCATTACGGTGATCTTGGTCAATAGGCATTACACCTTTTGCTAATTTAAATTCAAATTCAAACTCGGTATTTGCCCAAGATAACCATGGATCCCAAGATTTATTCTGATGTTCCTGTAATTTTGGATCTTCTGATTCTCGATAACATAGCAAATCATTCATAATATAGTGCTGCATCTCTTCTGATAATTCAGTTTTTTGAGTAGCAACACTGTCTATTGCTGTAACCGCGAGTGAGAAAAAGGGCATTTGATTTGGGATAATATCGATTTCAACATCAGACCATTCTTTAGCTAATTTTTCTGCAAGTTTTCTTGTTGGTAACTGCAATGTTGATTTCAAGGGTGTTTTCAAGGGGCTGTTATCAAGCGTGATCTGATAGCGTCGCTCGCTTTGTGTGATATCAACCTTTTCGTAAAATCGTTTCACTGGCTATTTCCTGCTTAATTCAACCAATTTGTGGGATAATATCGTCCAGACTTGTCTGGATTTGGGCAAAGTCATTTACGATTAGTCGCGCCCCATTTTGGCTAAGAATATCAGAACTATTATAGCCCCAACTTACGCCAACAAAGGAAATGCCAGCATTTGCAGCGCATTGGGCATCATAAATTGTATCTCCAATTAACACGGTGTTTTTAATCTCAACGCCACACGCCTTCATAGCATCTATTGCCATTTCAGGTGAAGGCTTAGGCTGTTTTTCATCAACCGTGTAGGTTACATCAAACAATTCATCTATTTCATGCGCCACTAAGAGGTGGTTCAAACCATTTCTTCCTTTATTTGTTACGATACCTGTTAGCCAGCCAGCTGCAACCAGCGAGGTAAGGCATTTCTTGACCCCATCAAATAATGGGGAGATATAAATATTTCCTGAATTCATTTCTGTTCTAAAATTATGTCTATAGGCATCAATTAATTCACTGGCTTTATCACTATCATTATTGGATAGGGTTAATGCTAAATGATAAAGTCCCTGCCCGATTGATTGGCGTGCTTGCTCATCATTAATATCCATCAATCCAACATCACGGCCTGCTTTTTTAATAGCACTAGCAATCTGCTCAGCACTATCACATAAGGTGCCGTCAAAATCGAACAATGCAAGCCTCAATTCCCGCTTTTGAGCTTGCTTTTGGTAAGGCGCAAATGACGTCATTACACAGATATAACCTTTTAATTAGATAGGAAAAATTGGTTGTTCGAGGGAGTGGAAGCCCCTATTATGCTTGCTGCTAATTGCATATGTTCTGGCACTCCAGCTGTTATAAGATGCCCATTTGGAAGGCTCAGAAAATGGGCATGAAGATGCATCTTTCTGGCAAATGCGTCTGATGGATGCGCTTTTCGGCCGGCATATTTTCCATCCCCTAAGATAGGTGTTCCATGGTTGTCCATATGAACTCGAAGTTGATGGGTTCTGCCTGTTAAAGGGCGAAGACACACCATACTTATTCCATTATTACTATACAAAGTCTCAAACAGGGTTATTGCTGTGAGACCTTGTTCTGAATCAACAGCCATTTTCTCAATGCCTTTTTGCGAGGACTTTGCTATTGGCGCTGATATTTTCCCTGATTTACTAGGGTTGCTGGGGTTGCCAATGCAAAAAGCAAGATATGTTTTTCTGATAGCTTGCTCTTTAAACAGGGCGGTTAAATCACGAGCTGATTTCTGGCTCTTTGCCAATAATAAAATGCCTGACGTATCTTTATCAATACGGTGAACGAGTTTGGGTCTTTCAGCGCCATATCCTTCTTGCAACAAACGATTAATATGATTTTTCGTGCCGGAACCGCCCTGCACTGCTATTCCAGCAGGTTTATTTAGGGCCATCCATTCATCTGTTTCATCAATTCTCCAGCTTTCAAGTTGGCGCAAAGCTTTTCTCTTTACCGAGTCTGAAATATTAGGAGCTACAATCTCTGTTATATGGCTTCGCTGCTCGGCAAGATAAGACGGCACGTCGAATGCAAACTCAATTTTCTGACCAGAATGCACTCTTGTCCCTGCTTTTACTTTTTGTGAATCTACGCGAATCCTACCTTGTCTTAGCAGTTTTTCTAATTGACCTTGCTTGAAAGATGGAAATTGCCTGCGGATAGCGCGGTCAAGCCTCACCTCGTCATCATCTTGCGTGATTGAAATTATATGAACCAAATTCTACTCACCAATCTTTAATACCCAAAAGCCAAGCGCAAAAAAACATATCGAAACAATTACAGACACCCCTATATAAATAGCTAATATGGCAAAATCTTGACGTTTAAAAAGTATATAACTATCAAGAGAAAATGTTGAAAAGGTTGTTAAGCTACCAAGCAACCCCACCATAATAAATACCCGAACGGGTTCTGGGAAAGACATCGTTGAAGACACAAGAGCAACGATACAGCCTGCCGCAAAAGAGCCTGTTATATTTACAAATAATGTTGCAAAATAAGAAGGAATATCGCTGTTTTTGGTCACAAATAACAACCTTGCATAACGCAAAATCGAGCCAAATGCGCCTCCACCGGCTACTGCGAAGAATAAGGTTGCATTCATAACAAATTGTTAGCGTATTCCACCCCAAATATCCAGCCCTCCTGAATAGAGCAGGAAGGTAGTCTCCAAACTTCTGGCTTGCTTGCCAAAGCTCTTATAGCAGCAGATGAGATAAGTGCATCAGCCTCGTCAAAATCAGGTCCTTTGGCAACAAAACCATCTGGCAGAGAATTAGACCCATAAAATGCTAGTGCTTTATTCAGCATATCTAATCTCGCGTGATTTCCCTTAATGGGTCTAACACCAGCAAGTGAAAAATAAAATGAGGGGAAAATCTCAACCAAAGTTAATGAATTATCGGTATTCTTTTCAATAGGCCAGCGACAAGCCTGACCTTCTAATTTATGCAACATCCTCATCCCCGCGAGAGAGCCTGTTCCTACTCCAGCTGGACCAACACAATTAAATGTGGGACTTGACGATTTTATAGGCTTTGCTGCGATTTCTGTTTGGCGCCTGCGTGAGCGAAATAAATGCCCTTTAATAGCTGGGGCATTATAATATGCGGCGAATTTAGGGTTTTTCCAAATAAGGCCGCCATACAAATCTGTTGCATCCGCGTTAATCCTATCAATAAGTGCCCATAATTCTTTAGCGCTTGCAGGCGCATCTTGTGTACCGGGAAAATAGGTATTCTCATCTATAAAGGGGTAGCAAAAAGCAAAATCAATTCCAGCAAGTGTTTTTCTCTCGCCGCTTCTTTTGATAAGATACTCCATTACTCTGGTTCTAGACCAGCTACGCGCATCTTCAGGAGGAGGGATAATAGACGGAACGGAATGGCCAGCTTCAGCCTCACTTACAGCGATACCTCGGTGTGACGAGCCTTTGGCACCAGACCAGTCTATACCGATGAATAATTCAAAATCTGGACTCATACTATTTTTATTCTGACGTAATCTTGGAGCGTAATTTATCCCAATATGAAAGCCGTTTGCTTATTTCCCGTTCAAAGCCACGCTCATTATGGTATTATAGCTTAACACGCTGCATCTCATCTGGAAAACAATTCTGTCCTGAAAAGGCATCAGCACTATCATAGTCGTATGAGTAGTTTTTTCCATGCTGTATAGACTGAGTTTGAATTAGGGGAAGTGGCAAGAAAAATAACTAGCTCTGTTATATGCAACTCTCCTTAAGGGCTTCCAATACACTCATATGACTGCCAAGCAGATATAGCAATTCCAACTGATTGCCGGTCTGATAGCCCTATATCTTCTGCTGCAAAGCGAACAAGCCGCCGCAATAAATAATGCGGATCCCCCAGGAAGCATTCTAGCTAACCAATATAAAGAAGCATCACAGTCAGACGCTCACAAAAATTTATGAAGCGCTGATATTAAGTTAAAATAATGATCTCCTTGCTTGTCATAGTGCAGGGACCTTTTAGATAGAAACTCAGTAACCTTATCACGTATCCAATTTCGCTCCTTTTTATGAGCAACCAACAATTGAACCATATTTAATAAATACCTTACATCACCGTCTGATAATTCAACCAGCAAGGATTGTGTTGCCTCATCTAACTGCATTGGCTCTTCCAAAAACACCATTGCACGCAAAATAGCCTTAACAGCAGACGCATTAAGCGCACTTAAAACAACTACCTGCGTGCGTGATAATAATGCTGAATTTAATGCAAAGGACGGGTTTTCAGTTATCGCACCAATAAGCCAAATAGAGCAATCCTCTATTGCTGGCAGCAGTGCATCTTGCTGCGCTTTATTAAATCGCTGAATCTCATCTATAAACACCAGTATAGTGTATAATTTTGTGTGACCGAACGGGCACGCTCATAAATTTTACGTATCTCTGAGACCCCGTCTAGCACAGCTGATAAATTTACAAATTCTTGGCTAGACTTAGTGCCTAATATTCTGAGAATAGTTGTTTTGCCAGAACCAAGAGGCCCCAAAAAGATAAACGAGCCTGATTCTAACTGAGATAGCAGAAGCGAAGTTAGTTACGGCTGTCTTATAACACCCATTAGAGACGTAGGCCGCTTCTTCTCCGCAAGTGGAATTTTATCATTAGAGTTCGCGTTCATTATTTTAGTATATCGGGCTAAACCAGTCTGCAAAACAAAAAAAAGAGCCGCATGCGGCTCTTTAAAGTAAATGCTATATAATTTAACCCAATGACTTACGCTGCCCCTGCCTGAAGCTCAGTATCATCTCCATCGACTTGAACTGGGCCAGAATCCTGCCCTCTAGCTGTTTCATCCCTATCGACAAATTCAATAACAGCCATTGGTGCAGAATCACCATATCTAAATCCGGCCTTTAATACTCTTGTATACCCGCCAGCCCTCTCAGCATAGCGTTGCGCAAGAACATCAAAAAGCTTTGTTACCATTTTGTCATCGCGGAGCTGAGCAAATGCCTGCCTTCTAGCATGAAGCCCCCCTCTTTTTCCAAGCGTAACGAGTTTTTCAACAACTGGCCGCAAATCTTTTGCCTTTGGCAGTGTTGTTACTATCTGCTCATGTTTGATTAACGCCTGCGATAAATTACGAAAAAGCATTTGACGATGTTTAGATGTCCGGTTTAATTTCCGTCCCGCACTACGATGTCGCATTTTTTACTCCTGTTGCCCGAATTGGGCCAATATATCAAATTACTTAAAAAGGCTCGTCAATACGCTTAGCCAATTCCTCAATATTTTCAGGCGGCCAATTTTCGTTATCCATGCCTAATTCAAGGTTCATCACCTTCAACACTTCTTTAATCTCATTCAAGGATTTACGCCCGAAGTTAGGGGTGCGAAGCATCTCGTTCTCACTCTTCTGCACCAAATCGCCAATATAAACAATATTATCGTTCTTAAGGCAATTAGCAGAACGCACAGATAACTCTAGCTCATCAACTTTACGAAGCAAATTACGGTTAAACGGAAGGCTATCTGCCTCATCCTCAACGATTTCTGTTTTAGGCTCCTCGAAATTAATAAATGGCTGCAATTGATCTTGCATAATGCGCGCAGCATAAGCAACAGAATCTTCAGGTGTAATAGAACCGTCGGTTTCAATAGTTAACAACAAACGGTCATAATCCGTAATCTGTCCCACTCGCTCATTTTCAACTTTATAAGCAACTTGACGAATAGGGCTGAAGATTGCATCAACTGGTATCAGACCTATTGGCGAATCTTCTGACCTGTTTTGAGCTGCTGGAACATACCCTTTTCCAGACTCAATTGTTAATCCCATAACAAGCGTCGCTTCTTTATCCAAATGACAGATAATATGGTCTGGATTCATAATCTCCACGCCAGCAGTCTCACTTATCATACCGGCGGTGACTTCTAGCGGGCCTTCTGCATGAAGGCGCACTCTTTTAGACCCCTCAGCTTCCAAAGAAACTGCAATCCCCTTAATATTCAGAATAAGATCTGTTACATCCTCACGAACCCCAGGTATAGACGAGAATTCATGAACCACGCCTTGAATTTGCACCGCTGTAACCGCTGCACCCTGAAGAGACGATAACAAAATGCGACGAAGTGAATTACCAAGGGTAATACCAAACCCGCGCTCTAACGGTCCCACCGATATTACAGCTTGACGCGGATGATATTCAGACGCTTTCACACTGATTTGGTCAGGCTTCTGCAATTCCATCCAATTCTTTTCTATCATCTGTTTTCCTTTATCTTTAGCGACATTCAATTAAGCGCAACATAAAATGCGCTATCATTGAGGAAGTTCATTTAAAATTAGCTATACGCGGCGTCGTTTTCTTGGACGGCACCCATTATGCGGTATTGGTGTAACATCCCTAATCGAGTTCACCGTAAATCCAACTGTCTGTAATGCTCTTAATGCTGATTCCCTTCCAGAACCTGGGCCTCTGACCTCTACATCAACGGATTTAACCCCGTGCTCAGCTGCCTTTTTACCAGCATCTTCAGCCGCCATCTGAGCTGCAAATGGCGTAGATTTTCGAGAGCCTTTAAACCCCATTGTACCAGCAGATGACCAAGCAATTGTATTTCCTTGCACGTCGGAAATCGTGATCATCGTATTGTTAAAAGTCGAGTTTACATGCGCCACACCAGTTGCGATATTTTTCTTTTCGCGGCGACGCACACGTGTTTGAGAAGGTTGTTTAGCCATAATTTTTCCCTGTTCTGCCTATTTCTTTTTACCAGCAATGGCCTTTGCAGGGCCTTTTCTTGTGCGAGCATTTGTATGGGTACGCTGACCACGAACCGGAAGATTGCGACGATGACGTAATCCGCGCAAACATCCCAAATCTAGGTAACGTTTGATATCCATAGACGTTTTTCGTCTAAGATCGCCCTCAACGATGAAATCTTCATCAATAATATCACGCACACGCGTAAGCTCATCTTCTGTAAGATCATTTACGCGTCTTTCAGCTACTATCCCAGCCTTCTCGCATATTTTTTTCGAACTTGTCAGACCGATACCATGAATATAGGTAAGAGCAATCTCTACCCTTTTTTTGGTCGGAATATTTATACCAGCTATACGTGCCACCGGTTTCTCCTTTAATTTGGCGGATATATAATTATCCCGCCGTTTCACCTTTTTAAACGTTACATAGTTAACTGTCTGCTTTTTGGCTAACTATCTAATACCTCACTAATTTTCTCAGCAACCTCTTCAATGCTCATCATTCCATCAACCTGAGATAAAATTCCCTTATTGCGATAAAATGGCAAAACAGGGGCTGTATTATCATGATAGACTTTAAGTCTTTGCGTTAGAACTTCCGCATTATCGTCATCACGCGCCTTATCTGACTGGCTTGCTCTATGTGCAATCCTATCGAACAAGGCATCTTCATCTACGCTTATCTCAATAACTTGGTCGATTGCCACATTGTTATGTTTTAGCATCTCATCCAATGCTTCTGCCTGCTTAACTGTTCTTGGAAAACCATCCAAGATTACGCCTAGATTTGCTTCATCACCAGACATACGATGTTCGATCATTTTTATCATAATTTCATCAGATACAAGCTCGCCTGCATCCATTATTTTTTTGGCCTGCAATCCCAGCTCGGAATTAGCAGCTATCTCAGCGCGAAGCATATCCCCAGTAGAGAGCTGAACCATAGAGCGTTCTGAAACCAGCTTCTCTGCTTGCGTACCTTTTCCAGCACCAGGAGGGCCAAATAAAATAATGTTCATCACCTACGCCCCTTTATCTGTGCTTTTTTGATTAACCCCTCATATTTATGCGCTAATAAATGAGACTGTATCTGCCACCACGCATCCACCGC
>JAACDT010000255.1 GCA_009936885.1 Alphaproteobacteria bacterium | reverse complement strand
GTTGAAAGGCTGTTCACCTGTCCTGCATTTGGTATTCCTGCGATCATACCAATTTGCTGGTAAACGTCATTTTTTGATGCCGTTTTCGCCATTCTTCCGAATTCAAGTGGCGGGCCTTTGTAATTCTCCCTATTCGGGACGACATCGTCCACTTTAATTGTTTTTGTAGGGAATTCTATTGCCTGCCCACCACGAATTATACCCGGAACACTAGCAATATCAGAACCATCTTCCGTAACCAGCATACTTGAAACACCGTTATATGCCTTGACGCGATCTAAATAACTTTGAACCACTTCCACTAAAGTTACATCACCAGACTTAATTGCGCTGTGCAGGTCGGCGATTGATGCTTCAACCACATTAAATTTTTGTTTTTCAATCGGCATAGGTTATATCACTCAAGCTGGTGTCTGGTCTAAACATTTGCTATGTTAGACTAAAATGCGAATGGATTTAGTTTAAAAAAACCAATCTGATATTTTATTTAAGTCTATTTCCTTCCAAGTCGAATATAAATATGTCTTTTGCGTCAACGCTAACAGCGACCGATATATCATCGTTGATTTCTGTTGCTGCTTCACTAGTCATTAAAGAGACGAATTTTTCATCTGTTCGGGCATCAAGATAAATTAGCTTTTCTCTGCCTAAAGGTTCGATAACTTGAATATCGTGAGAATCTTTTGCCTTAGATTTTTTGATGAATGTTTTTTCGGGTCGAACACCAATTGTAACCTCCGACGGTAGATTTTTTGCTTCATTAGTGGCTAATTTAACGCTGAAATACTTTGTGTTTATAATATTTCCATTAGTGCTTCCTTTACAGAAGTTCATTGAGGGTGAGCCGAAAAAGTCTGCAACAAAAAAGTTCTTTGGATTATTATAAATTTCGTCTGGAGTTCCGATTTGCTCGATGTCTCCTTTGTTCATAATAACTATTTTGTCTGCCAGTGTCATGGCCTCTTCTTGATCATGAGTTACATAGATAAAGGTTTTACCCAGCTCTTTGTGAATTCTTCCACATTCAGCTCTTAATTCTCGACGCAGTTTTGCGTCCAAACTCGATAATGGCTCATCTAATAGAAATATTTGTGGCTCAGTTACGAGTGTTCTAGCAAGTGCAATTCTTTGCGACTCTCCACCAGAGCACTGAAACGGCATTTTCTTTAGAAGGTGCCCGATTTGAACAAGTTCTGCTACTTCTGCTACTTTTTGCTCCATTTCACTAGCAGATACCTTCTTCATACGTAAGCCAAACTTTATATTATCTTCTACTGTCTTGTTCGGAAATAAGGCGTGGTTTTGGAAAACCATTCCAATACCCCTTTTGCCAGGTTCAATATCATTTACGATATTTTCACCAATTAGAATTTCCCCATCTGTTGGATCCTCAAATCCAGCAAGCATCCTCAAGGTAGTTGTTTTTCCGCAACCAGAAGGAACCACAAGCCCCACAAATTGCCCATCATCAATATCAAAATTAATATTTTTTACAGCATCAACAATCCCAAAAGATTTTTTGAGAGACTTTATTTGAATATGGCTCATTTATAACCCCAACCTATTTTCTAATCATTCCAAAACTAAATCCGCGCGCCAGATGCTTGCGGATAGTTATACCAACTATTATGAGCGGTATTGTAATACCCACGGATAATGCTGCTTGCCTGCCATAGACACGACCTTCTGAAGAGCCTTCATATTTTGCAAGTTCCACGGGAAGTGTAACAGCATCTGTTTTTGATAAAATAAATGCCACCAGATATTCTGACCATGTGAGAATCAAAATAAACAAGAATGTTGCCAAAAGACCGGATCGGATTACTGGAAACACAACTTCTGTGATAATTGTCCATCTATTTGCACCCATTATTTCTGCTGCCTGTTCTAGCTCGATTGGGACCTCATCGATAAAGCTTTTCGTCATCCATACTGCATATGGAAGTGTTGTGATGAAATAGATGGCAATAAGACCTGTAAGTGAATCTATTAGTCCAATTGTGGTGTAATAAAGTGATAACGGTCCAACAAGAACAATAGGAGGCACCATACGTAACATAAGAAGCTGGAACATTCGGGTCTCAGACAATACTTTATATCGGGAAACACCATAGGCAATAAATGCACCAAAAGAGACAGAAAGAAACGTTGAAATAAACGAAATAATTGTGGAGTTCCGAAGTGCTGTGAAAGGCTTCTGGATGGATTGAGCATACTGCGTTTCAGTGTGCTCCATTGCACCTCCCCAAACGTTGCTATAATTACTCATTGTGGGTTCTTCAGACCAATATACAGGTGGCCAAGCAAGCCAGTCTTTATCTGGCTTGAATGAAGTAGCTACAATCCAGAATAATGGGAATAGGACTATTAATAGCCAAATTGTTAAAAGTGTGTATCTTACTAGATTATCAATATTTTGTTTTTGAGTTTTTGTCATATCTAATTTGCCTGCACTTGAGCTATCCGCTTATTTTCTTTTTGTAAAATATTTATAGCTGTAAGAATTATCACGACCATCATCAACATCACTATGTAGCTCATGGCGGCTGCTTTGGACCAATCAAAATAATACCATGTATTTAGATAAATAAGAACAGGGATTGTTTCAGTGGAGGTCCCTGGACCACCCTGAAATATCGCCCATGTTTTTGGGAATTCTGCCATAGCTTCTAAGAACCGAAGCACCAATGCTAGAACAATTATGGGTCTTAAAAGGGGAAGTTGAATTTCGAAAAATATTTTAATACGAGATGCACCAAGAATTTGAGCGGCTTCGACAGGCTCTTTGGGCAATGATGCAAGACCAGCCATCATTATGATAAAGCTGAAGGGAGCCCAATTCCATATCTCCATTAATACAACAGTAAATAATGCGATGTCGGGATTTGTTATCCACATAATCAGCATATCTCGGCCCATAATAGATGAAAGAATACCGTTTAAAGGACCTTTCTGATAAAGTATCATCTCCGCAGTATAGGCAATTACAATTGGAACTGTTAACATTGGAATTATAAAAATAATATAATAAAACCACTGAAGCCGAAAGTTTTTATACATCAGCAGAGCAAGTCCGAAACCTATCACAAAACAGCCGATTGTTGATGCTAGCGCAAAGCCTAGCGACCTAATTATTGCAGCATGAAACCGTTCGTCAGCTACAACATCCTTAAAAATGTCTAACGCGTACCATTCAGACGCCCACCAGCCCTCGGAGTATATCGAATAATAATTAAACGAAAGATATAATTGCAATATCAAAGCTGGTCCCAAAATCAACATTATTGATAAGATCAAGGGGAACAACACCATTTTTTTATAACGCTTAGTGCGTTGAAGCATTATTTCAGATCGTGCCATTGAGAACTCTTCTTGGATGAATGGTTTGACCTACCTGGCTCAATAAGAGCCAGGTAGAGATAGGTTTATGCTGGGGAGTCTATTTTTGGCATAACTGCTTTATAGCTGGCAAGCTCTGCTTTAAGCTTACGCTTTCCAGTTTTCTTTACGATCCCAGCAAACTCTTCCTGAGTTTTCTTTATACCTTCTGAAACAGAAATTGATCCAACGTATGCTTCTGATAAATTTTTGTTCAGTATGTCGGTAAATTCCATGTATCCAGTAAGATAAATTGGTGGCGCAGCAACCTGCAAGCATTGCTGAATTCCCTCTAAGCCACCTTTTGTATAAGTCTTAGCAACAACATCGCTTGTCATGTGAGACTTCGCCCACGGGTCGTGGAATGTATTTGCAGGGTCTGCAACAATAGCTTCGCTCTCTTGTTCTGTTGTCAACCACATCGCTAAATAGGCAGCAAGTGCTTTTCTTGGGCTATGTTTATTTACGAGGAGAGCACCCAATGGATCTGAGATTGATCTGTAAATCCGCTTGCCACTGAAATCCGAGCCAGGCACTAAGCCATATTTCCATTGACCAACAGTTTTTGACTTTTCGGGGTTTTCGTTCAAAGCAACAATTCCATCCCAATACTGTCCCGAGAATACTTTTCCGCCGGTCATTCTTGGAATCATTTGTGGAGTACCCCAACCAGGAGCCTCTGGGTGAGATACATCTTTGTATTTCATATAAGTTTCCCAGGCATATACTGCCTCGTCCGAATCCATTGTTGGGTTCATATCATCATCAAAAGTAAACCCACCTGCACTATAAAGTTGCATAAACCACCAAGTTGCGCCGTTAGCTCTGTTTCTCAAATTCATTGAGCCATAATAGTCATCATCATTGGCCTTTGCAGGCGGAGCGAAAAACTTCATCCACTCAATTTCTTCTTCCCAAGTGCCAGGCCATGATGGGCTTTTGCCAAACTTGTCTTCATAAGCCGCAGAATTTGCTTCGACAGTCGCCCAATGAATAAATTGAGTATGCACATTGCCATCTGTAGGCATACCATAAGTAGCACCTTTATATTTCATAAAGGTATCAAATGTACCAACAGCGTTATAGTCAAATCCAACTTCTTCCATATAAGGGTCTAATTCTTCCAACATACCAATTGACGCAAGAGTTGGAATCATATTTGAATTTATATGGAATAGGTCAAACTCCGGCGACTTTGCGACACCTTCAGCCACAACAGCTGGGGGCGCTACAAATATTGATATATCTTTTATATCTTTGAAGTTAGTGCCAGTTTCAGCGCCAAATTTTTCGACAGAGGCTTTCATCGGTGCATAATATAGCGCCCAAATGATACCTTTAAGGTCAGCTGTTCCAGCACTTTTTGCTGCTTCAATAATTTTTTGATTAACTGCGCTATGGCCACCGGCAGTTGCCATTTTAGGCAAAGCCATCAGTG
>JAACDT010000254.1 GCA_009936885.1 Alphaproteobacteria bacterium | reverse complement strand
GTATCCTTCGCTCTATTTCATCTCCAAAAGCGGCACGTGTTTGATTATGTCCTATTGTGCGAACTAATCTTCTTATTTCCTGCCAGAATGTAGCACGTTGTTCAGGCTGGCTTAAATCATACAAAGCTGCTTTGCGCGACCAAGATGCATGCACCAATGAGGCGGCAGTCCCGATAATTCGCAATAATCCGTTGCCGCCTTCAGCCTTGAGAATATCATCAGGATCCATGCCCTCTGGCAGGGTTGCTATTCTGACAGACTTACCAGGTTCCAGAATTGGTAAAATACGCTCTATGGCTTTACCAGCCGCATTCTGGCCAGCTATATCCCCATCAAAGCATAAAATAGGCTCATCATGCAATTTCCAGACAAGCGCTATCTGCTCTTCTGTAAGGGCTGTGCCGAGAGGCGCTAATGCGGCTGCTTTTTGAGATGCTGTTACCGCAATTACGTCCATATATCCTTCTACCAATAATAATGGAAGATTGCGTCTTACTCTCTCCCTTGCTTGAGGCCACCCATATAGGACAGATTTTTTTGAAAAACTTGGACTATCCGGCGAATTTAAGTATTTTGGCTGTGCTTCCCCCATAGCTCTTGCCCCAAAAGCGATAACTTGGCCTTTTCTATTTTCAATCGGGAAGATAACCCTATCCCTAAAATAATCATATTTTTGCCCATCACGTTCTGAAATGCCTGTAAGGCCTGCCAATTTGGATATTTCTGCGCCATATCCTTTTTGCTGAAGATGTGCATAAAGACCTGAAGGTGGGGCATATCCAAGGCGAAACTCAGCTATAATTTGATCAGAAACCCCTCGGTCTCTAAGATAATCTTGCGCCCTTTGTCCATCAATTTTTCGCAAATTTCCTTGAAAAAAACTGCCTGCATAATCAAGGCAAGATAACAGGTTTTTATGGCGTTCTTGTTTGGCTTTATCTATCGGTCCGATTTCAGGCATTTGCACTCCAGCTATGCCTGCCAGCTCGCGCACTGATTCGATAAAATCAAGGCCATCTGTTTCGCGAAGATAGCTGATGGCATCCCCGCTTACCCCGCATCCAAAACAATGATAAAACCCCTCATCATCATTTACATTAAAAGAAGGTGCTTTCTCGCCATGAAAAGGACAAAGCCCTACGAATCTAGACCCTTTTTTTATGAGTTTCACCCGCTTTCCTATAATACTAGAAAGGCTGATATGGTTTTGAAGATTTTCAAGAAATTCAGGCGTGATAGTCATGAAAAATGTGATAACTTTTGTGAATTATTCGCAAAATTGTGAGAATCTCAAAATGTGAGACTCTAATAATAACCATAACTCAACTCAAAGAGCAAAATTTATCACCATCCGTCCTTGGATAAATCCATCAACGCGGTTTTTATCTGTGCACTAATTTTGCTAAAATCCATTTTGCCTGCATATTCATGCTTAAGATAGGCCATGACTTTTCCCATATCTTTTACCGAAACAGCGCTGGTTTGCGAAATCGCCGTCTCTAATGCGGTGATAATTTCACCCTCCCCTAATTGCTCTGGCAAGAATTCTTGAATTATTTTTATTTCTTTTTCTTCTGTCTCAGCTAGTTCCGCACGACCAGCATCACGGTACATAGCAGACGATTCGCGCCGTTGCTTAATCATAGTTTGCAACATGCTCAAAATTTCATCATCACTGATGCCTTCAGACACACCATTTCCCCGCGCGGTAATATCTCTATCTTTAAGCGCGGCAGCAATGAGCCTGATTGTAGATAACGCAATTTTATCGCCAGCTTTAAGTGCGTCCTTCATAGAACGCGATATCTCATCTCTCATAGGTACTATCAATCTTTATAGTTTAAGTTCAATGGATGAATTTTTTCATTCCATACTAAACACAAGCAAATCTGGCAAGGGGATGTTAAATTTAACCTGTGATATTCTCAATGATGCCCTTGACCTTCTCATCTTAGTTTTGTAGAAAACCAAAGTTTTGCTATTTAAGGAAACTCCTATCGTATTTTATAGAAAAAGAAACATAAAATTTGATTGATGTTAAATAGTTAAACCCCTAAGTAATCCTGAAAATCCTTTCAAGGGGTATATAAAAAAATCATGCCTAGTGAACTGAACCCTGCCATAAACGCTCTGCTACTATTAGATAATGGAACTGTTTTTTATGGATATGGATTCGGTGCTGAAACAGAATCAGTGGGCGAGCTTTGTTTTAATACCTCAATGACTGGCTATCAAGAAATTATGACTGACCCTTCTTATGCTGGGCAGATTATCAATTTCACATTCCCGCATATTGGAAACGTTGGCACAAACCCAGCAGATATGGAAACTGACAAGCCATCTGCATTGGGGTTAGTTACAAGGAACCAAATAACCTCCCCCTCTAATTGGCGAAGCACACAGCCCTTTAGCAAATGGTTAGAAACCTATAAACTACCTGGAATAAGCGGAATTGATACACGCGCTCTTACTCGCCAGATACGAGATGAAGGTGCCAGAACTGCGTTATTAAGCTATCGCAAAAATGGTATTTTTGATTTACCTGCAATCTCTGCCAAAACATCTGAATGGCCAGGCTTGGAGGGGATGGATCTTGCCAAGCTTGTAACCAGACCTGCCTTAGCTAATTGGTCTGGCAGTCTATTTCATTTTGATTTTGAGCCAGCAACGGGGCATAATAAAGCAATTCAACATAAGGTTGTCGCGCTCGATTTTGGAGCAAAGCATAATATTTTGCGATGCCTTGAAAGTGCTGGATGCGAAGTTGTTGTGCTCCCAGCTGATAGTTCTGCTGATGAGGTTCTTGCTCAAAAGCCTGACGGTGTTTTTTTATCTAACGGACCTGGCGATCCTGCGGCAACAGCTGAATATGCGGGTAGCGAAATTCGCAAGCTCGTAGAAACAGGAATTCCGATATTTGGTATTTGTATTGGTCATCAATTGCTTGCATTGGCAATGGGCGGCAACACTGCGAAAATGGATACAGGACATAGAGGAGCAAATCACCCAGTGAAAGACCTGAAGACCGGCCAGATAGAAATCACAAGCCAAAATCATGGTTTTGTAGTCAATGGGGCAAACCTGCCAGAGTGCCTTGAAGTTACTCACCGATCTTTGTTTGACAATAGCGTTGAGGGTCTAAGACATAAGACGCTACCTGTATTTTCGGTTCAATATCACCCTGAATCATCCCCAGGTCCTCACGATTCTCGAGATTTGTTTTACCGTTTTACCTCCCTCATGAAAACAGCAGGGAATTCCTGATGCCAAGACGAAGTGACATATCCTCTATTCTTATTATTGGTGCAGGCCCAATCATAATTGGGCAAGCCTGTGAGTTTGATTATTCTGGTACCCAAGCTTGTAAGGC
>JAACDT010000253.1 GCA_009936885.1 Alphaproteobacteria bacterium | reverse complement strand
GGGGGGTAATTTGGGGGTATAGAGAGCTAGAAAAAATAAATAATTTATTTACAATTGGTTAATGATCACAGTGGCGGAGGAGGTGGGATTCGAACCCACGATGGGCTTTCACCCATGCCGGTTTTCAAGACCGGTGCATTCAACCGCTCTGCCACCCCTCCACAGGACTGAGATAACTCAGCTAATTGATTAAACCTAATCAATATCTAGTTACAAAACTGATTGCCCCGCACTCTAATCCATTTCCGTCTGAAAATTCAATAAGAATTATTTTCAAGTTAAAAAATTACACAATTTTATGCTATTTTTGATATTTAGAGTGGTGTTTAATCCAATTGCTAAAACTCCGCCTTTATTTAAAATGAGATCTTGATTCATTCTTTAAAATTACGGAAAACCGATTAGCAATGAGCTTTTATTTAAAATGAGCTTTAGTTGTTAATTTTGTTATTCTTTGCTATTGGTTTAAATGAAGGACAACAGAATGTTCATAGTTGGTTTTTGAGTTTATATTCAAGGAGAATCATAATGCGATTTAGTTCTTTTTTAGGTGCCAGCTTTTCTGCGGTTTTTAATAGAGTGGCTTTTGGATCACTTTTTATACTATGCGTATTGATTTCTTCATCTAACGCTAGCCAGCAAACCGAACTAACAGATTGGCTACTTGAATTAAGAAAGGACGCTATCGCAAGAGGCATATCTGAGGCAACATTTGATGACGCACTTTCAGAATTCAGACCCATCAAGCGAATAATTGAACTTGACCGAAACCAACCTGAATTTACTCAAACTCTCGATGATTACCTTGCTAAACGGGTAACAAATACGAAAATTGCAAAGGCAAGAGAGCTTCTTGAAGAGCATAAAGTTATTTTAGCACAGATATCTGATTATTATAAAGTTCAACCACGCTTTATCGTTACCTTTTGGGGACTTGAAACGAATTTTGGTTCTTATTTAGGTAAATATGATGTCCCTCAGGCGCTTGCAACCCTTGCATACGATGGTAGAAGAGGGGCATTTTTTCGCAAAGAGCTATTTAATGCATTGCAGATACTTGATGAAGGTCATATTGCACGATCTGATATGAAGGGTGGCTGGGCAGGTGAAGTTGGCCAAGCCCAGTTTTTGCCATCTAGTTTTCTGAATTTTGCTCAGGATTGGGATAAAGATGGCCGCAAAGATGTTTGGGCAAATGAGCAAGATGTTTTTGCCTCGATAGCATTCTATCTCACATCTGCTGGTTGGCGGAATGATATTACTTGGGGTAGGCAGGTTATACTTCCAGATGGACAGGATTTTTCCAGTTTGGTCAAAAATAAGAAACGTAAGACTCTGCGCGAATGGGAGGCAATGGGCGTAAGAAACCCTGATGGCAGTTTATTGCCAGAGCGAAATTTAACGGCTCGAATAGTGACTTCCTCCACCAGTGACCTTGTGTTTCTAGCCTATAGTAACTTTGATTCTATACTCAGATGGAATCGTTCTATCTATTATGCAGCTTCGGTTGGACGACTATCTGATGCCCTGCGTTAGAATGTAAAAGCGCTCGAGTGCGAAAAGAAGAGCGCAAAGTTAATAACTCAATTTGGATTCACCCATAAAACAACCTATTCAGGCAGCAACGCCCTGGAGACCATTCATATATCAGATATTAAATAGATTGATTGCGAGAAAGGGGATGTTTAGGATATAATAATGCGGCGTATACTTTATGTTTTAGGTATGTCTGATATGCTCTCTGATAGGCAAAATCTTGGTAAATATATATCCATTGCAGCCTGTTGTTTGCTTCTATCAGCATGTACAGCAACCGAAGTTGCTGTAAATTTGGCTCAAAAAGCCCATATCGCAAATATCAATAAAATTGAAGAAAATACAAAAAGTAGCGCTGATAACCCAGCAGCCGCCATATCAAAAAACAGAAGTGATCTTAATAAAGATAATAATATTAGTAAGGCAACCAAAAATAATATAATTACGCCTCAACCTCGCTATAAAATTGGCGATCCATACGAAGTTGCCGATAATTGGTACTATCCTGAAAGGGATTTAAGATATGATGAAACAGGTATAGCATCTTGGTATGGCGATGAATTTGCAGGTAGGTTAACTGCAAATGGTGAGATATTTGACCCGACTTTGGTGTCTGCAGCGCACAAAACGCTACCCATGCCCTCAGTTGTGCGAGTTACAAATTTAGAAAATGGCAAATCGCTTGTGGTAAGATTAAATGATAGAGGTCCTTTTGTTGCTGGAAGAATTATAGATTTATCAAGAGAAGCCGCCAGAAGATTAGGATTCTTAAAATCTGGGATAGCAAGAGTAAGAGTACAGATTTTAGCCGAACAAAGTCTTGCAATGGAGAGAGAGGCGAAAAAGAATAATTTTTCCCAGCTTGTCTTAAATGAAACAATGCCCCCAGTTGAAGCTGATAATGTACCTGAGGTTAACCTTGATGCTACCACAACAAGGCAAGTCCAAAGTGATACGGCCAAGCGTACTTCTGCAATTGAATTGCTTGCTCGATCACGTATAGGAGAGGTGATAGAGGTACCCGTTACACTGCCCATCGCGTAAAAGAAATCTTACTGTCCACGAGGGGCCGAGGGCGACCGGTGAAGGGTCCGGGCTCCGGCTGCGCGCGGCCGCGCCCCCCCGAGGGGGCGCAGGCGGCAGGGGGGC
>JAACDT010000252.1 GCA_009936885.1 Alphaproteobacteria bacterium | reverse complement strand
CGAATACGTTTTCTTGGCTATGATGTAGAAAGCTATAAGCTGTTTGTATTTAGCCTGACAGCGGTTATAGCAGCAGCGGCAGGCGCTCTTTACTACCCGCAGGCAGGCATTATCAATCCAGCTGAGCTAGCACCGATTGCGTCTATCTATCTTGCGGTTTGGGTTGCAATTGGTGGGCGCGGACGATTATATGGCGCGGTCATTGGTGCTGCTTTTGTATCATTGCTTTCTAGTTATCTTACCGGGGGTCAGGTACCTGATATAAATCTTGGTTTTACCGTCCTTAAATGGACCGATTGTTGGCTTGTTTTTCTTGGGTTTAGTTTTGTGGCTGTCACCTTATATGCCCCAAAGGGTATTGGCGGCATGATAGATCTTTTTACATCAAAAGAGGGTAAGTGAGCATGAATTTACTTCACGTTGATAATATCACTGTTTCCTTCGATGGTTTTAAAGCTGTGAATGCGCTGAGCTTTGATATCGAAACAACAGAATTAAGAGCGATAATAGGTCCAAACGGCGCTGGCAAAACTACTTTCATGGATATTGTGACTGGCAAAACCCGGCCTGATTCAGGTGATGTGCGCTGGGGCGTTAACGGCGTGTCATTATTGCGCAAGTCCGAAGCACAGATTGCCCAGTTGGGAATTGGCAGAAAATTCCAAAAACCAACCGTTTTTGAAACCCAGACAGTCTATGACAATTTGCTGATGGCGCTTAGTAATAACAGAAACCCGTTTTCAGTTTTGGTTTATAAGCAAAATTCGAAAGATGATGAGAAAATTCAGAATATCGCAACTCAGATAAACTTAAATGAAAAAATGGATATCCTTGCAGGAGAGCTAAGTCATGGACAAAAACAATGGCTTGAAATCGGGATGCTTTTGGCACAAAATCCCAAATTACTGTTAATTGACGAGCCTGCTGCAGGTATGACTGCACCAGAGAGAGCATTAACTGTACGCTTGCTAAGAGAGCTTGCCCTTAGTCGTGCTGTCGTTGTGGTAGAGCATGATATGGAGTTTATCCGGCAGCTGGAATGCCGTGTTACTGTGTTACATGAAGGCGCAGTGCTAGCGGAGGGGCAAATAGATTTTGTTACCCAAAATCAAGAAGTGATTGAAGTATATCTGGGGCGATGAAAATGCTAAAGACAACGGACATAACCCTGCATTATGGCTCATCTCAGATATTATATGGCGTCTCTATTGAGGCTCAGATTAGTCAAATAACATGTATTATGGGCTCTAACGGGGTTGGAAAGACATCTCTTTTAAGAGTTCTTTCAGGAACGCATGCTTCGTCTAGCGGGATTTACCGTTTGGGCGATAAAGAAGTGACCAATAGCGGGGCAGATATTTTGGCTAAATCAGGTGTGGCCTATGTTCCCCAAGGGCGATTTATTTTCCCCATGTTGACGGTTCGCGAAAACTTGGAAACAGGGTTTGCTTGTCTGAAATCGAATGAGCATGTGATACCAGATGATATTTATACGCTATTTCCTGTTTTAAAAACGATGCTTGATAGACGAGGAGGCGACTTGTCAGGGGGCCAGCAGCAGCAGCTAGCAATTGCACGCGCTTTAATTACAAAACCGCGATTGCTTTTGCTAGATGAGCCAACAGAGGGCATTCAGCCTAATATTATAACTCAGATTGGTGAGGTTATCTCGTATCTGAAATCTCAGCAAACTATGGCGATTGTGCTTGTAGAGCAATATTTCGATTTTGCTTTTGGACTAGCTGATCAGATTTATGCAATGATGCGCGGTGAGATAGTGTATGAGGGGCAAAAAACAAAGATAAGCAAATCTAAGCTTCGCAAATCTGTTGGCGTGTAAATTACAAGTAGTAAGCACTAAAACCTACAGACGCCCTGAATATTGAGGATGAACGGATTCACGAGAGCGTAATAAGGTGCGTCAAAAAGTTTAACGCTTTATTAGTGAAACGAATATTTTAAATATCTAATAAATCTGTTATCTTTTCTTATCTAAAAACATAAATTGAGGAGCGTTAAAATGATACCTGAGAGAACCTTCGAGGTGATAACAGCTGGATTTGGTCATGTTGGTTCTGCTTCTAATGATAAAATCCCAACACATACAGATAGCTTGGGTGCGTCTATGAATCCAGACAAGGATGAGGTTACTTTTTTTGTTCGGGAATCTTTATCGCAACAAGTACTTGCGAACTTAGAAGAAAATGGAAGAGCGACTGTTTTTACTGGTGTTGCTTCACATGAAGCATATCAGTTTAAAGGGCATTTTTTAGAAGCAAGAGAGCTAACCGGAGATGAGCAGCAAGCATCTAGTAAAAATAGAACCTATTTTATAGAGGGGATGAGCGAGATGGGGTTGCCAAGGCTAGCTGTCGAGAGACTATTTGGGGTTGCTCCCGACATAGGTATTACGATTAAAATCGAAGAAATTTTTGTGCAAACACCAGGGCCCGATGCAGGCTCTAAATTGCCATTTTAGAGGGTAGTGACATGATACAAGAAGAACATTTGCCAGCCATGCAAGGCATGTTTCCAAGCACTTTTTCAACCTGTTCCAACGAGGGTGAGCCCAATACAACTGTAATTTCTCAAGTATGGTATGTAGACGAAGAACATGTTGCGCTGTCTTTTCAGTTTTTTAGCAAAACAAGAAAAAATATTGCCGAAAATCCGTTTGGTTACGTATCGATCACAAACCCGATGACTATGGATATGTATGGATTAGAAATAGAATTTGTGCGTTCTGAAACAGATGGTGATTTATTTGATGATATGGATATGAAATTACAAGCAATTGCTTCTATGTCAGGAATGGAAGATATATTCGAGCTGAAAGCAGCAGATATTTACAAGGTTCATAAAATTATGAATATTGCTGTTTAGTGAGATGAAACAAATTTTATATAAATGCAACTTACGCGCAATAATCCTTGAATAGTGATATGAACTCCACAAAAGAAGATAATGTCGAGAATAACGAGCAGGAAAGTCTTCTTGATAGAAAAATCAGGGAAGTGGAGCTGATCAAAGAAGTTTCAACCCAAGTTAATAAAACGCTTGATGTAAATCTGATTGCTAACACCATGCTTGCTCTGATGGATGAGCATTTCGGGTTCAAGCATTCTATGATACTCATTTTGGATGATACAAAAGAACATCTAAATGTATTAGCAACATATGGCTATGATAAGGATGGTGTCGGCGCGAAGGTTAAAGTTGGTGTCGGGGTCATTGGGATGGTAGCCAAACGCAAAAAACTAATGCGAATGGCGAATATGCGCATGCAAATGAGTTATATGCAGGCGGTAAAAAAAGAAGTCGTTAAATCATCAAATAATGAAAAAATAAAAGAAACAGTCACATTGCCTGGATTAGAGAATGTGGAGTCTCAGGTGGCTATTCCGATGCAGCTAGATGATGAGTTGGTTGGGGTTTTTTCGGTTGAGAGCAAAGAGCTAAATGTCTTTGATAAAGAAGATGAATTAATAATAACAATATTAGCAAATCAAACTGCGAGCGCGCTTCAGCATGCCAACCTTTATAAGCTAGAACAAGAACGACTAGCAGAGTTAAATACTGCTCATACTGAATTAGCAGATTTAAACCTTAACCTTGAGAAAAAAGTAGAGGAAAGGACCGCAGAATTGGTGGAGCTTTCTAAAAAACTGGCTAAATATTTTTCCCCACAAGTTTATGACTCAATCTTTTCAGGCAAGCTAGACGTCACCATTAAAACACAGCGAAAACAATTAACAATATTCTTCTCAGACCTGCAGGGATTTACAGAATTAACAGAACGTTTAGAGCCAGAGGTGCTCACCGAGTTGCTAACGAATTATCTAACGGAGATGTCAATAATAGCCACTAAGTGGGGTGGAACGATTGATAAGTTTATCGGAGATGCAATGTTGGTTTTCTTCGGGGATCCGTCTAGTAACGGGCCTAAAAAGGATGCAAAAAATTGCGTGGCAATGGCTGATGAAATGATTGAGAAACTTGATGAAATTCGCAAAGAGTGGCTTAACCGTGGGGTTTCTAAAACATTAAACGCGCGTATGGGTGTGCATTCGGCTGTTTGTACAGTAGGAAATTTTGGCTCCCAAGATAGGCTCGATTATACTGTGATCGGCAATGGTGTAAACCTTGCATCAAGATTAGAATCAAACTCCGAGGCAAACAAAATTCTGATATCAGAAGATACGTACCTACTGGTAAAAGAAGAGTTTGAATGCAAAGAAAGAGAAACAATTTCAGTAAAAGGGTTTTCATATCCAGTTAAAACATATGAAATTATCGGTAAAAAGGCATCAATGATTGCCTTAAATCAGCCACTTCAAGAAGAAATGCCAGGTTTTTCATTTAATTATAATCCATTAGAATTATCAGATAATGATAGAGCCATAAAATTAATTTCAAACGTGCTGAAGAGTCTTGAAAAACAAAAAAAATTCAAAAAAAATAAATAAGTATTATTCCTCGTTAATTTATAAGTTTATGGCCCACTTATTGTTTTTGAAGATTAATGATGAGAGCGTTATCAGATATAGAGATGTTGAAAACAGTTCAGTGTCATACAGTTGTCACATTCAGAAAATAGTTTTAATAATTTATATATAGAAATTTTTTTATGTCTGATATTAAAGAAAAAATTGATGAGTTTATCGAAGAGCGAGCGCAATGGCTTTTTTAGCACAATTTGATTTGAATTATCGGGAAATTTATAATGTAACATCTGTTAAATTATAATAAGACAATCAAATTGGCCCGTGAATTTGAGCATCGTTCTGCTAGTGAAATCTTTAGCTATATGAGGGAACTCATTTCAAAAAAAGTCTGTGTGGAGGGTTTTCAAAATCTTCCTAAAACAGGCGCCGCATTGATTGTATGCAACCACCCAACTGGGATTGCTGATGGTCAAATTCTAAATAAGATTATCAGAGAGAAACGACAGGACAGCTATTTTCTGGCCAATAAGGATATTTTGCGTGTTCTACCTCAATTAGAAGAAATGATTGCACCTGTGGAATGGCGCGTTGATAAGCGCACAAGAGCCGATAGCAGGGACACAATAAGGTATAAAAAAAGCGTCTAATGAAAATCGCCTCGGCATTATTTTTCCGTCTGGCCGCTTGGCTAAAAGAAAAGGGTTTCTGCTCAAAGAGAGATCATGGATGGCATCTGCAGCTATACTGGCCAAAAAATACAAGCTTCCAGTGATATCGGTACATATCAAGGCGCGTAATTCATTATTATTTTATGTGCTTGATGCTATTCATCCAACTTTGAGAGATGTCACCTTGTTTTATGAGACATTGAACAAGCATAAATCTAGGTTCAGGGTTACGTTTGGAAAACCTATTTCTCCTGACCGACTGGACGAAGATCCCCAAAATGCGATCGACGAGCTAATGGTTGTTGTTGCAGCACTTGATCTTCAGAACGTGAATGTTCCTGAAGGGGCTGATAACAAGACAGCCGGACGAAAATTTGGTCTCGCATTCTCGATTGATAATTAATCTGACATTACATTTAGTTTATTGCGGCTGAATTAACAATTTGATGTAAAGCTTCTTTTTTCTCGTCTGAGAATTGAATGGTGTCATAAAAAGAGGCCCATCCTTGTTTTTCTTCGGCGAGTTGTGCCTCCATCTTATCACGGCAAAACTCAATTGATTTTAAGAGCCTTACAGCGCCATCCTCTACATACTTGCCGCCCTTAAAAGAACCGTCTAACGCGAATATTAATCCTGCAAGTATTTCTGGATTTGGGCTGATAAAACAAGACGAAAAAGGCCAGATATGTTGTATGATGTCCGATTGGTTTGCGGGCAGAATATCGGTGTATCGACTGAACAATAATAACCGTTCAATGTCTCCTATTGCCTTGCTATCTGCTGCATGCTTGATAGAGCGTCCAGCAAACGCTGCCTTATCATGGCGCATTATTAGCCCTGCTGCATGTAGATGTGATAAGTAGCCCTCAAACCCAAACGTAGAAAGTGCAAATGCCTGGTCCTCTGCACGGCTTATAAAACCAGGTGTAAAGGGACGCCATTTATAAAGGGCATCAACGCAAATGCCTGTGGTGCCACCTGTTACGTGAACACGTTGGTAATTATGGTGCATCTGTGCGATTTCAGCTTCTGTAGAAATTGCTTGTGGCCATTGTGAGCAAAAAACGCTTCTTGATGAAATTTGAGAGAGCAGTGTTTTGGTATCAGGTCTCGCAACATCAGGAACAAATTCGTCTGCATCGGAATCTGCTTCATTTACAAGTCCGCCTGCAATCATACCAAGGTCAACCTGAATTCCATTCGAATCCAACGCTCTGCCTCCCCAATATGGATTACAAAGAAGTTGAAGTGCTGTTTTACCGTGTTTTTTTAGAAGAATTGGTTGGTCAAAAACCTGGTCGAGGTCAATTTTGAATGTAAAACAAGTTTCTGGATTTACTGCGCTATGCCAGACCGCCAATATTGCTTTTAAGAAGCTATAATGTCTTCCATAAGAGCCATTTACGCCAAACGCTTCTGCTGCTTTTTTATCATCAGGACAGAGTGATGATATAAGCTGCTGGCATTTATTCTCATCAAAGGCATATATATTTAAATGTTTTAAGTTAAGATGCTCATTTATAAGCATTTCAGCATAACGCACCGCTAACCCCTCCATTCCGATATGCGTTACCGATATCGATAAAACCATATTAATTTTGCTGTTCTCATCAATTACACCCTTATTTTTCTCAATGCCTAGTGCATTATCTAGTTTTCTCAAACCATATAATAACTCATTTTCTTGGTTGCTTGCATCTAACGGTATGGGATGATCATACCAATAATCTTGAGGTTGATTATAGAAATAGCGCGCTTCATCAAAAAATGGTGCAGGCAAATCTTCCGAGTTAGGGTCAATTGGAGGTGATATAAGAATATTACTTGTAAATAGTAGCTGGCTTGTAGGCGTATCTAGCTGGATGTTGGCTTTTTTAAGGTTTGATAAGGAGCGTTTCTTAAAAATGGTTTGCATCATTTTTTCTGGATGCTCATCTGCCTGCTTGGCAGTAGGACAAAAATACTCCCATAGGTGTTTTTTTGAATTATTAGGATTTGGTAGAATTTCTTGCTTACAATTTATTTGATTTAAAAAATTTAAGCAGGGGCTCTGTTTTTCGCGCTCAACAAGCTTAATTGAGTTTTCATAATCTGGATGGCTAGGGATAAATTGTATTAACCACGCTCTGCATAAGCGTGCTGAATTATCAGGCGCATCTTAAAGCGCAATGGCAGCATAATCGCTCTTTTGAATAAGATAAGATAGAACATTGCTGAGATTTTTTTTAGTGAAATTTATTGATTCTCTAACTTGGTACATTTTTTTGTCATCTGCCTGTCAAATAATATGATTCTCCCCAATATTGTAGTTTTTTAGTTAAAATATGCAACCGAAAGCGATTTCGGTTGACCACGAAAGGGCTTTCGTAAAGTATCCTTGAATGGAGTCTGTACCAAAGTTAGAAATGATAGCAAGACGGTTGAATCTGTCTGAAAGCACGATATCGCGTGCTTTAAACGATTATTCTGACATATCAAAAAAGACTAAAAAACTGGTTTGGACTGTCGCTAATGAGATGGGCTATCAGCCCAATATATATGCTAGGCGATTAGCCTCCGGAAAGTCAGAGACAGTTGCTTATCTGTTGCCGGTCCATGAAAGTGAGCTTGGAAACTCCTTTGTGGGCGAACTGATTGCGGGCATGTCTTCTATCTTGTCTGAAAATGGGTGGGACTTAACTGTTCTCTCGCCAACAACTGCCGAAGACGAAATAGCCTTATTTCAGAAAATTGCGCGCAATAGGCATATCTCTGGGCTCGTGATTTCGCGAACGCTTGTTGATGATCCAAGATTTGAAATTCTCAATAAGTTAGAAATTCCGTTTATTACACATGGTCGTTCGCATTCTAGCGAAGAAACAGCTTGGATTGATGTTGATAATGAAAAAGCATTTTTTGAAGTAACGAAGCACCTTGCTAAGCTTGGTCATAAAAGAATTGCTCATATTGGTGGCCCGTTAAAATTCAACTTCTCGATGCAACGGGCAGAAGGTTGGGAGAATGCAATGAGGCATTTGGAATTTGAAATCCTAGATGGGTATCATCAGACGTCAGATTTTAGTTTTGAAGGTGGTAAGTCGGCGATGCTTGGATTGCTTGAACTTGCGGTGCCACCGACCGCTGTTTGCTGTGTGTCAGATGTAATGGCAATCGGTGCTATGCAGGCTTTGCGTGAAAATAACATCATGCCAGGAGAGGCTGTTTCTATCATTGGTTATGATGGTCTGGAAATTGGTAAATATGTCGAGCCCCCGCTTTCAACGATTACACAGCCAAGAAAAGTTGCGGGGGAAAAAATTGCAAAAAAGATTATGGAATTAATTGAAACAGGCAGGAAGCCTAAAGAAATTCAGGAACTTTTGAGCGCCACAATTTTGCGTCGGGGTACTGATAATCCGCCATTGGTGGATAAAATAGTGAACGGATCGTAATTTCAATCCTAAGGAGGAAAAAATGAAAAATCTAAAATTGCTAACTACGTCTGTTTTGGCGATGGGTCTTTTGACCGTCTCTGCCAACGCAGATACCATTCGGTTTTGGACAACCGAGCATCAGCCAGAAAGACTTGCTAAGCAAGAAGCAATGGCTGCTGACTTCAACAAACAGACTGGTCATACTGTTGAGGTAATACCGGTTGAAGAAAAAGACCTTGGCACACGGACCACTGCTGCTTTTGCGGCTGGTGACCTGCCTGACGTTATCTATCACACTTTGCAATATGTACTTCCATGGGCAGAAGCGGGCATTCTCGACGTTGAAACAAATTCTGATATCGTTGAAGCATTAGATGAGAGCACATTTGCACCTGGTGCCATTAGTATGGCTCAGTTTGATGGTCTTACTGCTGCTGTTCCTGTCGATGGATGGACGCAGATGGTTGTATACAGAAAAGATGCGTTTGATGCTGCAGGGCTAGAGGCTCCTACAAGCTATGCATCAAT
>JAACDT010000251.1 GCA_009936885.1 Alphaproteobacteria bacterium | reverse complement strand
AGGAAGCTGCACAATTGGCGGCAATCTTGCAACCAATGCTGGAGGCCTGAATGTGCTGCGATATGGCACCATGAGAGCGCAGTGCCTTGGGCTTCAGATAGTATTAAGCGATGGTACCATCCTCAATCAGCTTACCCCGCTTCGGAAAGATAATACCGGTTATGATTTGAAAAATTTATTTATTGGCTCTGAGGGAACTCTTGGCATCATAACAGCTGCCTGTTTGAAATTAGTATCAAAGCCAATAGCAAGAGCCACCACAATCGCTGTAACAGATAAATTTGAGCATGCATTAGAATTACTCGATAGCTTACAGCATCGCTCTGGCGATCAGGTCGAATCTTTCGAAATCATGCCAAAAGCACTATTGGATATTGTCTATAAACAATTTCCAGATTATGCCCAGCCTATACAACCAGCATCTGGCTTTATTTTATTAATGGAAATAAGCTCCTCTAAATCAGATGAATTAGAAATCGATGATTCAGGAAAACCAGCTTTGCAGAATTTAATGGAACGGTTTTTGGAGAAAGCGCTCGAAAACACTCTTATTACAGACGCAGTGATTGCAACAAATGAGGCTCAGAGACAGGCATTCTGGGCAATACGTGAGAATGCACCACAAGCAACAAAACAGGAATCATGGCCTGTAAATACAGATATTTCAGTTCGTCGAGATAAGCTAGCTGAGTTTTATCACCATGCATCTGATGCTATAAAAACGATTTGCAAGAATTGCAGAATCTGTGGATATGGGCATGTTGGAGATGGGAATCTACATTTCAATGTTGTTGAGGCAGAAGGCGGCGATCCTGATTGGCCTCAAAAAAGAGCGCCTCTACTGGCAGCTATTTATGCTTCGCTTTCAGAATTTGAGGGTTCCATTAGCGCAGAGCATGGCATTGGCCAGCTTAAAACCGACCAGCTTAAAGATACTAAAGATGCGCACTATTACCGAATTATGACACAGATTAAAAGCACCTTTGATCCTAAGAATCTTCTTAACCCAAATAGAATAATCAAATAATAGGAGCGATATAAATGTGCGCTAATCAGATATCAACAAAGGAAGAGGTTTTAGCATTCTGGTTTGATGAAATTTCTCCTGAACAATGGTTTAAAAAGGACGAGAATTTTGATGCCATGCTTGCTAACAGAGCTGGTGCGATTGTAAGCAAAGCCTTAAATGGCCAGATTGATAGCTGGGCAGAAACAGCTGATGGGGCAACCGCTTTGGTTATAGTGCTTGATCAATTCACCAGAAATATTTTTCGTGATACGCCGCAATCTTTCTCCGGCGATGAAATGGCACTGGTAGTAAGTTTAAAATCAGTCAATAGCAACTGGTTTGCTGAATTACCTAATATGCATAAGCATTTTTTATTAATGCCAATGATGCATAGTGAAGATATTCTAGTTCAGGAAAAATCACTTCGCTTGTTTGAGATGCATACCAATGAGCTAACCCATGAATATGCTGTAAAGCACAGAGATATTGTAGCACAATTTGACAGGTTTCCGCATCGAAACGTCATTCTTGGAAGACCCAGCACACCAGAAGAACTAGAATTCTTAAAACAGCCTGGCTCTTCTTTCTAAGGTAATAGGCCGCCCTTCAGTTCCTGCATTTTGTTAATAACTTCTTCAACCGTTATGGACTGAATATCTGCTTTATAGAGGTATCCTGCTAGAGTTCCTGTTGGTGATGACATTTGAGGGTTGGTATCTTCTCCCATCAGCATCAAGGTTGCAACCCCCGTCTTAGCGGCCAGAAATGTTGGTCCGGTATCATTGCCAATGACGAATTGAGCATTGGCACAAAGCTGTGCTAGTTGTCCTAGATTTGTTTTATCTACCAGACTTTCTGCTGCGTGACTTAAAGTGCAAATCTCCTCAATAACAGCGTTTTCCGAATTTGTTCCGACAAGATAGGGTGTCATGCCTAACTTATGAATTCGGCTCGACAGCTCTGCATATCTTGCCGGCGACCATCTTTTACTAGGTTTATTAGGGGATGAGCCAGGAATAATCACACAATATGGTGTAGCAAGTTGGATGGGAAGTGCTGATGTGGCCCGATTATCTGCAAGCCAAGATAAATTAGCTTTAAAGGTTTTTGCGCCTGCCATTTTTACAGCCTCTAACATACGATCTCTATTATTCAATTTCGTAAAGTCTGGCATTGGATGAGAGCACCCTTTAGCGGTTCCAAACCATTTGCCGCCAGTTGGTTTATAAAACCACTTAAAGTACGCATTTGTGCGCTTGGAGCATTGCAGGTCTATGACAGCACTCCAGTTTTCACAAAAGTGTTTTTGGATTTGGCGCGTTTTAGTAAGATTGTAAAATGGCTTCCGCTCGTCAATAATAATACTATCGAAATAGGGCATTAACACGACCAGCGAGGCGAATGCAGGGCTTGTAAGCAATGTTAATTTGGCAGATGGAAAGCTCGCTCGAAGACTCTCAAATGCATCT
>JAACDT010000250.1 GCA_009936885.1 Alphaproteobacteria bacterium | reverse complement strand
GCGAACTGAATCGCAAGTAGCAAAATAATAGGGCTAATATCCAAACCACCAAGGCTTGGACTTACAGAACGTATCCAGTCTAATATAGGGTCATGTAATCTGGACAGCCCGTTAACAATAGAGCGCGTTAAAGGCTGCCATGGATTAATAATATTAAAAGTCACCAGCCAAGTTACAGCTACATAAGCGATGAGCGTAAAACAATATAAATCAACAATAGTATCGATTAAATTTAGAAGCGAATACATTCAGCTATATCATCCTTAAATAATAGCATGTCTATAATATTTTTTGTCAGATCGATTCTTGATAGACCTATTCATGGAATCTTGTCATGCAAAATCTCAATAACGTACCTAGCAGATATGAAGATTTAATAGCGCTAAGTCAATTCTTGATTGATCTTGTTACAGGTTAATCAATTTCACTATATTAAAGCGCTCTGATTGGGTTAGATCGCTCACAATTATTTGGGAGTTGATAAACCATCTAACAACCAATTAGTTCTTTTTGGCCCCTGCTTTAGAGCTGATTGATAGTCCGTAAAGACACTCTTTTAACCTAACTGGATAATACCAATAATAAATTTTTACTAATAAATTTATATCTAATTAATACTTTAAGGAGTGTCGAATGTGTTTTAGGCATGGTTTTGGTAATTTAAGATTAACCCAAAGTTGGGTCAGTATAATTCATCTGGTTGACAGGGTAAAGATAGGTTTCCAATTGCTGTTCAGAGCTAGTTTTTGCAAGTCGTTATTGGCGTTGTTACTTGTTACAGCCTGTGGCGGCGGTGGTAGCAGTATTTCTAATAATTATCCACAACACCTGGTAATATTCCTTTTTTTTCATCAGCACGCAATGGAGATGGCGAAATAGGCAACCAGAATGGTGTTGCTAACATGCAAGCTAAATATGCTATTGAATTGGGCCTTGCGAGCGAGGCAAAACCCCCAATGATGTCCATGGTATAGCTAGCTTATCTATTTTTTCTCTTACCGATTAGCTCTTTGACAACAGAAGGGTCCGCAAGTGTGGATGTATCGCCCAGATCAGCATAATCATTAGCGGCAATTTTACGCAGAATGCGTCGCATGATTTTGCCAGACCTTGTCTTTGGAAGTGCAGGTGAGAATTGGATAAGATCAGGGGCAGCAATAGCACCAATTTCCTTTCTAACCCAAAGCTTAAGTGACTTTTCGAGTTCCAAGTCAGGTTCCAGCCCAGCCACTAGCGTTACATACGCGTAGATACCTTGTCCTTTTACGTCATGTGGATAGCCAACAACCGCAGACTCCGCAACGCTTTCATGAGACACAAGTGCAGATTCTACTTCGGCAGTTCCCATACGATGTCCTGATACATTTAGCACATCATCCACACGGCCTGTTATCCAAAAATATCCGTCGCTATCTCGCCTAGCGCCATCACCGGTAAAGTAACGTCCTTCAAAGGTTGAAAAATACGTTTCAATGAATCGTTTGTGATCGCCATAAACCGTTCTCATTTGTCCAGGCCAGCTTTGGTTAATACATAAATTTCCCTCAGCTACCCCTTCAAGCTCCTTGTTATCTGTATCAACAATAACAGGCTGAATTCCAAAAAAAGGTTTAGTCGCAGAACCTGGTTTTGTAGCGATTGCGCCTGGTAATGGTGTGATGAGAATCCCGCCAGTCTCCGTTTGCCACCAAGTATCTACAATGGGGCATCTCTCATCCCCGACAACCTTATGGTACCACATCCACGCCTCTGGGTTTATAGGCTCGCCAACGCTGCCTAGCAATCGCAAGGACGAGCGGTCATGTTTTTTAACAGGCGCATCCCCATCACGCATCAGCGCTCTTATAGCGGTTGGGGCAGTATAAAATATAGATACTTTGTGTTTTTCAACAACCTGCCAGAATCTGCCGCTATCAGGATAGGTAGGCACACCTTCAAACATCAAGGTTTTCGCTCCATTAGCAAGTGGCCCATATAATATGTAGCTATGTCCAGTTACCCAGCCCACATCGGCTGTGCACCAATATACATCCCCTTCTTGGTAGTCAAAGACATATTGGTGGGTGATAGAGGCATAAACCATATAGCCACCGGTTGTATGCAACACCCCTTTTGGTTTTCCAGTAGACCCAGAGGTATATAAAATGAACAGGGGATCTTCTGCTAACATCTCCTCAGCTGGACATGTGGATGCTGCTGCCTGCATCGCTTCATGGTACCAAATATCTCTCTCATTATTCCATTCGATGGAGCCGCCAGTTCTTCTAATAACAATAGAAGTGGTGCAGTTTGGACAACTCTTAAGCGCATCATCCACATTCTGCTTAAGAGGTATCGACTTGCCGCCTCGCACACCCTCATCAGAGGTAATAATGCATGTTGAATCACAGTCGATAATCCTGCCTGCCAACGCATCTGGAGAGAACCCCCCAAATACCACGGAATGAACTGCGCCAATTCTTGCACACGCCAGCATGGCAACAGCTGCTTCAGGTATCATTGGCAAATATAGTGTGACCCGGTCTCCTTTTTTTACATTATTTGACTTTAATACATTGGAGAATCTACAAACATCTTCATATAGCTCTTGGTAAGAAATATGCTTGGACTGGGAGGGATCATCCCCCTCCCAAATAATAGCAGTCTGATCGGCTTTAGTTTGTAAATGTCGGTCCAAACAATTGACAGAGGCATTTAGCGTTCCATCCTCATACCATTTAATAGATACACCAGGGGCATTATAAGAGCAGTCTGAGATGATACTATACGGTTTTATCCAATCTATGCGCATCCCCTGTTCTGCCCAGAAATGCTCAGGCCGCGAGACAGATTGGCTATATAGTCGTTCATAATCGGACTTAGATATATGGGCTGATTTTTGAAGTTCTTCAGATGGCTCGAAAATTAGTTCATCACTCATGATAGTCAAATACCTCCCCAAGGCATATTAGTTTTTAAATTAAGTCTTCTTTGAATTTTTTAACCATAAGTTTGCTTATGGTTCACCCAAATAGTCAAACACATTTTTGCAGATTTCGTAACTGTAACCTGCTCTAGCAAGGCGCGCCATCTGGCGTGTACGCTCTTTATGATCGATTATGGGTGCGCGGGCATATGGTCCAATCCGCTTTTTTCGTGCCATCGTTAATGCGGCTTGGAACTCTGTATCGCTGGTGTCTTCAACCTCGCTAAAAGCTGCTAATACTTGTTGTGAAGATATTCCAGCTTGCGCCAGTTTTTGTTTTATTTGCTTGGCTGAGTAGCCTTTTGCTCGGCCAGACTTTATCTTCATTAATGCGTAGCCAGCATCATTTACAAATCCATACTCTCGGCACCAATTTACCGTTTCTTGAATTTCATCTTTTGCATTATCAATTGAAATCTCAGGCCATTTTCTTTTGATAAACTTTATGAGAACTTGGTTGAGTTTTCTCTCAGTACTGGCATATCGACCTAGATAATGTGCTGCTTTGTTTTTAAGTCTTTTCAGACTAACGCTCCGAGAGGTGGATGAGGCTTCGTCGCGAGCTGTTTTAGTATTCTTATTTGCATTAATCATAGGGCTGATTTAAAACCGTCCGCCTTGTTTTGTAAAGTTAGGTTGCAGTTTTTATTCTTTAATTGTAGGAAAAGATATGAATTTTGAACATCTCAAAAGGCCAGTCCAAATTGGTTTTATCAATTGGCGGGGCATGCATACCTTATATTGCAAAGAGGTATATCGTTTTATGAAGGTGTCTATGCAGACGCTTGCGGCACCCATTGTAACTTCTGTTTTGTTTATGCTTGTTTTTTCGCTTGCGTTGGATGGCAGAGCAAGCCCGTTTGAAGGTGCAAGCTATATGCAGTTCTTAGCGCCGGGACTGGTGATGATGGCGGTTCTCCAGAATGCATTTGCAAATACGTCCTCATCTATAATGATTGGCAAGGTTCAGGGAAACATTGTCGATATTTTAATGCCGCCAATGGGCTCTTTGGAATTGCTAGTGGCATTATCGCTAGGAGGTATCACGCGTGGTGTGCTGGTAGGGTTAATAAGCATGACCATTTTATCATTTGTTGCGAATCTAGGTTTGCCGCAGAACATATTAGCTGCTAGTGCATTTTTATTACTTGGTTCATGCGCCATGTCACTTATTGGGGTTTTAGCTGGTATCTGGGCTGCTAAATATGACTCCCTCGCAGCGATTACCAACTTCATAATTCAGCCGCTATCTTTTCTGTCTGGTACGTTTTATTCAATTGAAAGATTGCCAGATATGATTGAGAGATTTGCTAATTTCAATCCTTTTTTCCTGGTAATAGATGGGTTTCGATTTGGCATTCTAGGTATGAATGATGGACCCATTCTAGGCGGGCTGATTGCTTTATTTGTTTTAAATGTGGCGTTATTCGCTATAAGCTATTATGTCTTGGAATCTGGATATAAACTTAAATCCTGAGCTTTATCATACTAAAAGGATAGCCATCACATGAATTTATCTGCTGGTGTTTTACCTAGTCAAACTCTATCCGCCCTTATCAAGCAGAATATTGTTGATGCATCGATGCCGTTTTTGCCTGAGCAGATACAACCTGCAAGTCTGGATTTGCGTTTGGGGTTTAAAGCATGGCGCATTCAGGCCTCTTTCTTGCCAGGTGCAGAGTCAAAGGTAGCTGATAAGCTTGATAAGTTTGCGTTGCATGAGTTGGATTTACAAAAAGGGGCTGTTCTTGAAAAAGGCTGTGTTTATATTGTGAAACTACTGGAGAATTTGAATCTTCCAGATAATCTATCTGGTATGGCTAATCCAAAAAGCTCCACAGGTAGATTGGACGTATTTACCCGATTAATCACAGATTATGCATGTGAATTTGAAACAGTGGGGGCGGGATATTCCGGGCCATTATATGCAGAAATATCACCTTGCACGTTCTCTGTTCTTGTTCGCACCGGAACACGCTTATCGCAATTACGTCTTCGCTCAGGCGCGCTCTCAATTGATGATAGGGAGTTACATTCGCTACAGCAACGCTTTGGATTGGTAAGTTCAGATGCTAAACTTTCTGATGCTGCGCTTATAAATGATGGCATTGGTTTGTCTGTGAATCTGCGCAGCGAATTGCAAGACGGCATTATTGGCTGGCGCGCGCGTAAACATGCTGGCCTTATAGATTTAGACAAGGTTGGAGCGTTAGAGAAATCCCGTTTTTGGGAAGCTGTTACTACAACCGATTTGGTAGGGGGCGGCCTGGTACTTAATCCGGACGAGTTTTATATTCTCGCAAGCCGAGAATTTGTGTGCGTGCCAGAGAATTTCGCTGCCGAGATGCGCGCTTATGATACAAAAGTAGGCGAATTTAGAGCTCATTATGCTGGCTTTTTTGATCCTGGGTTTGGAATGGGGTCTGTTGGCGCTGGAAAAACCAGAGCTGTACTGGAGGTGCGTTCGCATGATGTACCGTTTTTGGTCGAGCAGGATCAGATAGTCTGTCGTTTAGTTTATGAGCCTATGTCGCAAACACCTGAAAGCTTGTATGGTCAGATGCCGTCTGCATCTAATTATCAAGCTCAGGGATTAAAGTTGGCGAAGCATTTTAAATAAGCTGTTTTTGCAATGATTGCTTGACATATTAGTTTATAATACGTCATACAACTTGGTTTTTCACCAAGTATTTGAAGGGCCTTTATCCAAATGGAATCAAGGACTGATTTTTGATTTAGGAATCGTTTTTCATGGAAACTCTAAATTCTGAATATCAAGCAGCCACCATGCCAACATATGGCAGAATCGATTTGAGTTTTGTTAAAGGTGAGGGGTGTTATCTGATAACAGATGATGACACACATTTTCTGGATTGTGCATCTGGAATTGCGGTTAACACCTTAGGGCATTGTCACCCAAAATTGGTTGAAACACTTAATTATCAGGCAAAGACTCTTTGGCATACTTCAAATCTTTACCGGATTCCAGAACAGGAGCGGCTTGCCTATCGTCTTGCACAAGCTTGCAGCCTTGACCATGTGTTTTTCTGCAACTCTGGTGCAGAGGCAAATGAAGCATCTGTTAAAATGGCACGGCGGTTTCAGTATCGTCAGAACAAACCAGAAAAATCCACCATATTATGTGCTGGCGGCGCATTTCATGGGCGCACGTTAGGTATGCTTTCTGCTACATCAAACCCTGCCTATCGTGAAGGGTTTGGCCCAAGCGTTGCTGGTTTTGAACATGTTGCTTTTGGTAATTTAAACGAGCTTAGAAATGCTATGAATCAGTCAATAGCCGCAATTATGATAGAGCCCGTGCAAGGAGAAGGAGGTGCAAACGCAGCTCCAGATGGATATTTGCAAGGGCTGCGAGATGCTGCTGATGAGTTTGGGGCACTTGTAATTGCCGATGAAGTTCAAACAGGGATGGGCAGAACAGGGTCTCTTTTTGCATATCAGCAATCTGGTATTCAGCCTGATATTGTTGCACTTGCTAAGGGGCTTGGTGGCGGAATACCAGTTGGGGCAGTTATTGCTAGAGAGGATATAGGCTTAGCCATGGGGCCGGGTAGCCACGGCTCTACCTTTGGCGGAAACCCGCTTGCCATGGCTGTTGCAAATTCAGTGCTTGATGTGCTGGAGGAAGATGGTTTCATGCATCATGTCCAGCAAATATCAGCTTACCTTTTATCCCGCTTAACCGAAATAGCTGGAACCTATCCAAAGCCTATCAATGAAATTAAAGGTCTTGGGCTCTTGCGCGGCATTGGTTTGAATGAGCGTCTCCCCGCAGCAGAATTAAGCGCCATGTTAAGAGCTAAAATGGTTTTAACCGTACCAGCAGGATTAAACACACTTCGCATATTACCACCCCTAATTATAACACATTCAGAGGTAGATATATTATGTGATGCTTTGACCGCCTGCTTATCGGAAGTTAGCAACCAAAAATAATTAAATGAATTAATTAAAGGACATATATTATGTCGGCGAATTTTATTGATATTGCAGATTACAGTAGTGCAGCGTTAAGAGATATCCTTCTATTAGCACATAAGATGAAATCAGGCGCGATATCGCCAACACCCCT
>JAACDT010000249.1 GCA_009936885.1 Alphaproteobacteria bacterium | reverse complement strand
TTGCAGCGAGAGTCTCGCAGGCAACGCGTGCTTCAGGCTCATATGCCAAAAACAGATCTAAAATAGTGTCTGAAATCCTATCACAGACCTTATCTGGGTGCCCTTCTGACACGGATTCTGAAGTAAACAAATGAGACATTTTTTGATACCATTAGTATTTGTTTTGAGTTTTCTGCCTTGTTAAAAAATTCACGTCAAGCAAAATTGAACACAAAATAAGTGTAAATATAATGGAGACAGTAATTTTCCACCTATACTGGCTATAAATCGTATTTTGTTGCTGAAGAGATACCAGAACATCCAAAACACCTTGCTCCATCAAGTTTATTTTTCCAAGCAACAGCCCTTGATAGTTAAAGGCTGCTGAAATTCCAGTATTTGCTACTCGAACAAGTGGCAACCCTTCTTCGATCGCCCTAAGGCGCGCCTGGCTTAAATGCTGATAGGGTCCAAACGTGTTGCCGAACCAAGCATCATTGGTAAGGTTTATAATAATATCTGGCCGGCCCTGCAATGAGACAAGATTTGGGAAAATAATCTCATAACAAATAAATATCCGTAATTTGATATTCTCTTTTGTGGATAAGAGCCCCGAATCTGGGCCTGCACTAATATCTATTTTGTTTCCGAATAAGCTCAAATTCTGAAATATGAAACTATTTCTAAATGGGATATATTCGCCAAATGGAACCCGTTTCTGCTTGTCAATCTTTCCTGTTAATTGTCCATCTGCATTAAATAATAATGCTGAGTTATATAACTTATTCTCGTCATCAAATCGCAGCATTCCTGATAGTAGCTGAGTATTCTTTGGAAGTAAGCTGCTAGCCAAACTCGTAAATTGCGCCTTGGAATATGGCCATATATAAGGATACGCAGTCTCAGGCCAAATAATCAGCGATGGCAGCTCTTTGTTTAATACGGATAACGCAAATAACGCATCTATTTGTTCATTCTTAAATTCTGATTTCCATCGCTCTTTTTGAGGGACATTTGGCTGAACCATTCTTACTAGAATTTCTGGATTCTGAACAAACTCTGCATTTACTGGAACAGAGGAACTATCCAGCCGCCAACCCCCATAAACAATACTAGCCAGAAGAGGAAGAAGACAGAGCGCCCCCATTTTCCAAAAGTGAAGATATAAAAAGCATCCACCGACAATGGATATTAAAACAAAAAAAACAGAGCCATTCTGTCCTATTAGTGATGCAATCTGAGATAGATTATCATGTGTTAAGATAAGGTGCGATGGCGAGTTCCAAGGAAATCCTGTGAATAATACCGAGCGCAATAATTCTGCAAGACCAATGAAGAGAGCAGAATATACCAGCCGTGCTTCAGCTGTGCGCCCAAGTTTATAAACAAGAAAGCCAGCCAACCCCCAGAACACAGATAAGAAAGCTGGAAGCGCAAACAAACTGAGAGGCAGTATCAAAACTTCCCAAGAAATATCTACAAACAACGAGGCTGAAATCCAATAAAGAGAAGCTGTGAACCAGCCAAAAGCAAATCCCCAAAAAAGCAATATTGCTTGCCAAGTCGATTTACAGCTCGATGCATGAATAAAAAATGGAATAAATGCTACCACCGCTGGGACTAAAAATAGAGGTGGTAGAGACAAGGAGGCGAATGCCCCTAATAGTCCCATCACCCCTATTTGCGTGAATATTCCGCGCTGGTGCAGCCATTTCGATAGCTGTGTTATTTTGGGGTCGGCTTTATTCACCTTATCTCATTTCTGAAACTAGGAATGTTTGTTTTCTTGCGTTTTAACCGAATGAATACCGTCAATTTTCAACAATGTAATACGACGAGGGTCACCTTCTAGAACCTCGAATTCTAGCCCACAAGGGTGACGAATCACCTCCCCGCGAACAGGAACCCTACCTGCCAAAGAAAACACCAAACCAGCCACTGTGTCAATTTCTTCACGCTCTGCATCATCTACCAAAGGTCCAACCAGCTTTTCAAGATCTTCTAGCTCAAGGCGAGCATCTGAAATTGCTGAATCATCATCAATCAACTCAAAACGAGGCATTTCCATTTCATCATGTTCATCCTCTATTTCACCTACAATCTCCTCGACTAAATCTTCAATAGTAATCAGACCATCAACCCCCCCAAATTCATCAACGACCAAGGCAAGATGACGTCTTTTTAATCTCATTTCATGAAGCAGATCCATCACCCAAATAGAAGGGGAAACAAATAAAACTGGGCGCATTAATTTCTTTAAATCTGGATTAGAACCTGAAAGCAAATGAGGCATGAGATCCTTAATATGGATCATTCCTTGAATAACATCCATAGAACCATTATGAACTGGCAGCCGGCTATGATTAGCAGAACAAATTTGCGCCATTACGCTATCAACATCTTCAGTAAGATCAATTGACACAATATCAGCCCTTGGCACCATAAGGCTTTCAGCTGTTAAATCTTTTAGATTAAGAATGTTTCTTAATAAGGTGCTTTCATGATTATCAAAGCTGTCCTTTGTGTTAATGGAATTTTCGATCAGCTCTGATAATTCGTCTCTGACAGATTGCTTTCGAAAACTAAATGGCCCCATTTTAAATTTCTTTAGGAAAGTCATAGGCTTTTTATTCCTCATAACGAATAGGGGTCTGGAATATTAAGCAAACTTAGGAGTAACGCCTCTTTTTGCTCCATAATCTGAGCTTGATATTCCTCTTGGTGATCATATCCAAGAAGATGTAGAATGCCATGCACGATCAAGTGCAATAGATGGTTCCTGAGGGGAATATCTTGCTTTTCAGCCTCAGATTTAATTATCTCATAACCTAGAAATATATCGCCAAGATGAAATTCACCTTCTATTTCCTCAAAGGTACCATCGGGAAAAGACAATACATTTGTTGGGTCTGGTTTATCTCTAAAATCACCATTTAACTGACACATATGCGCATCATCTGATGCTATTATTGCAAATGTAATTAGCCCATCTGGCACGCTAACAAGGGGGGGCCCAGATTCAATCGTTTTCTCTATAATAGACTGAAGCTCGCTCATATTTATGAAGTGAAAACTATCTATCCAGCGCTCATCAAGTAAAGAGAAAGAGGCTGACCCTGTTTTAAATTCAACTACAAAATAGGTGCCATCATGTTCTAAATGAGTGTGATTTCCCGGTTCAGGCTCAGGACTTTCAGGGTCTTCGGTAGGCTCTGCGATAAGTTCTATGTGCATCTTATTTCTAATAAAATTAAATAACAGTAACAGGATGCTATAAAAAAACACGGTTTGTCCAGAAAATTACATGATTAGTTAAAAATCAATCCCAAATGATACTTATGATTGCTCTGTATCATAGGCTTTTAATATTCTTGCCACTACCAAGTGTCTTACCACATCCTGACCTGTTAATCGATAAATTCCAACACCCTCAACATCTCTTAGCCTTGCGGTTGCATCCGCCAGACCAGATAGCTGATTAGAGGGTAAATCAACTTGTGACAGATCCCCTGTTATTACCATTCTTGAATCCTGACCAAGCCGTGTTAGCACCATTTTCATCTGCACGGATGTTGTGTTTTGTGCTTCGTCAATTATCACAAATGCATTACTTAATGTGCGCCCCCGCATAAATGCAAGTGGTGCTATTTCAATCTCACCATTACCAAGCATTCTCTCTACCTTGTCTGCTGGCATCATATCATAAAGGGCGTCATAAAGAGGTCTGAGATAGGGGTCGACTTTCTCTTTCATATCACCTGGCAAGAAGCCTAATCTCTCTCCAGCTTCCACAGCAGGTCTTGACAGAATTAACTTCTCAACCTTCTTACTTTTTAAATAATCAACGGCCATTGCAACCGCCATATATGTTTTGCCAGTGCCAGCAGGGCCAAGTCCAAAAACGACCTCACTTTCTCGCATCAAATTAAAATATTCGGTTTGGCCTTGTGTTCGTGCAAATATTTTCTTCCGCCATGTTGATGCAAAAACCTGCGCACTTTTTACTGATTTTGATAAATCATGACCATATTCAACCAACCGCAATATATCATCAATAAGAGGTCCACCAGCGGCGGATTTAGGATCAGGATCTGATGATAATTGCTTGAAAAATCGTTGGACAACATCTCCTGCAAGCTTAGTTTGCTCAGATACGCCCTTGATTCTCAATTCATTTCCAAAACTATCAATGCTCACATTTAATGTTTTTTCAATTTTCGCAAGATTGACATTATGTTGTCCGCAAACCAATAGTAAAATATCATTATTATCAAAGGATAATCTTAAAGATTTTTCTTCCACATTAGTCAATTATATAGCCTCTTTTTCACGAACAATATCTCCAGACAATGAATTTTGTCTCGCGTCTGAAACTTTAACTTGAACAATTTTACCTATTAGGCTGTCTGGTCCTTCGAAATAAACAGACTGCATATAAGGCGTTCTGGCATTTAACTGACCTTCTCGTCCTGCTTTTTGTTCAACCAAAACGGCAAAAACGGTATTCTCACAAGTTTTGTTAAAAGCAAATTGCTGAGAATCCAGTAATTGTTGAAGTGATGTTAGTCGTTCTGATTTAATTTCTTCTGGTACCTGTTCTATCTTAACAGCGGCAGGGGTTCCAGGGCGGATGCTATATTTAAAAGAATAGGCCGATGCATACCCAACTTTATCAATCAGACTAAGCGTGTCTGCAAAATCCTTATCTGTTTCGCCTGGGAAGCCAACTATAAAATCACCAGACATCGCTATATCTTCGCGTGCAGAGCGCAAGCGGTCAACTATGGCAAGATACTGGGAGGCTGTATGACGCCTATTCATAGCCTGAAGTATATTATCGGAGCCAGATTGAACTGGTAAATGCAGATAAGGCATTAGCTTATCTACCTCTGCATGAGCTCTTATTAACTCATCATCCATATCTAATGGGTGAGAGGTAGTGTAGCGAATTCGCTCAAGATTTGGCAATTCTGCTAGAGCATAGATTAATCTGCCTAATCCCCATTCTTTGCCATCCCTTCCACTGCCGTGCCATGCATTAACATTTTGGCCAAGCAGCGTTAGCTCTCTTGTACCATTTGAAATTAGTTTTTTTGCTTCTTCTATAACTGTCTCAGCAGAGCGTGAAAATTCGGCACCACGTGTATATGGAACCACACAAAAGCTACAGAACTTATCACATCCCTCTTGAACAGATAAAAAAGCAGCAGGGCCACGCTTACCCAATTGTTCTGGCAGAAAATCAAATTTCACTTCTGGCGGAAATTCCGTATCAATTAAGTGTGTTCTTTGAACAGGATCAAGCTTTGCAACTAAATCTGGCAGTCGGTGGTAGGTTTGGGGGCCAACAACAATATCAACCCAAGGAGCGCGCTTTGTGATTTCCTCTCCTTCAGCTTGCGCCACACAGCCGGCAACTACTATCTTAACCTCACGGTTTTGTTCTTCAGCGGCGCGTTGTTTAACTTTTCGAAGACGACCAAGCTCTGAAAATACCTTCTCAGATGCTTTTTCCCTAATGTGGCATGTATTAATAACAATCATATCCGCATCTTGCAAAACAGGATTTTCCTGATATCCAAGAGGAGCAAGCGAATCCTTCATCCTGCCAGAGTCATAGACGTTCATCTGGCAGCCATAAGTTTTCACAAATAGGTTTTTCATAAATACACAATCAATATCATAGCTATTATAAGACTTTCAATGGGTGAATACGTCAAGTTGCAAAACAGTGCAAGTTGAAATAGTGATGTGGTTTTTTAACGTATTGAATTCCAACAATATGTTAAGCCATCTATTAAAGTACCCTTGCGTGAATAGTAATTTTTTCGAGCACCTATTTTACTAAACCCTGTCTTTTCATACAGACCAATAGCTGCTGCGTTGTTTTCAGCAACTTCAAGAAAAATTTTTTTTATATTTTGGTTAACGCAATAATGTTGAAGATATATGAGGAATTTATGTGCGATGCCCCGCCTTCGAAATTCACTTATTACGCCAAGCTCGATAATATCTAATTCATCTACAACATGATTAGCTGATATAAACCCAACTAACTCATTATCGGTATATCCACAAAACCCAATATGAGGCGGCCTATCCATCATATCTGAAAGCGCATTTAAATCACAATCGCCCAGATAAATTTTCTGATAAATACCTAAAACTGACTGCTTGTTTTGTGTGCTTATTGTTTCAAATTCTACCATATCGCTGATTTCTCCCGTCTTGTTGTCAGCTCAATGGTTTTTTAGGTTGGTTTATATTTGGTGGGGCTAAATATAAAGGGGTTGCAGGCGATAATTCTCTGCCATTTTCTATCTGCCAAGCCGCATAATGAGCTATATCCGTGGCAGCAAGACTATAACGAGAATATTGGACTAGCTCTCGTTTCTCTAAAGTATCATCAAATTTAAGAGTGTCTTCTGAGAGGGCGCCGCACATTCTTATTAAAAAACCAGACTTTGCCAATGCATTAATTTTTTCATACAATTTTGGCAGAGTTAAATCTTCTATATCACTTGGAATCATGTTTTCAGCTTTAAATTCCTGACAATAAAATGAGCCTCTTCTGGTATCTGAAATTGCTAAAACAACTAATTTATCATTCTGGATATCAGTGTTCTTAAGACTCGCAGAACAAGCAAAGCCAAGAGCCGATAATCCATTAATTCCAAAGCATGGTGTATCTGCTACAATGCTAAAACCGATAACTGCAGCTAGACAGGTTCGAATGCCGGTAAAAGAGCCTGGGCCTCTTCCACCTATAAAATAATCTATATCGCTTATTTTAATTTTTGCTTGGCTCAAAACAGCCTCTGCCTGCATTACTATTCTCTCAGCATGGCCATATTTTGCTTCAACAAATTGGTGAGCCAATATTTTTGTATCCTGCCAAATAGCAACTGAGCTCGAATCAGTTGATGATTCAAGGGAAAGTAAAATCATTTTTTTGTCTCATTTATCTATTTGTTTATCAATCAGTTACGATGAAGGGTTTTTATGCCAACAAATTATGATATAAAGCAAAGAGAATTTTAAAAGAAACTGCGTGTCTTATGTTTTTATATCGGTTATTTGTTCTAATTTCGTGTGTTGTAACGTCTCTTGGACTATTTAATACAGCTATTATCTCGCATGCATTTAGTCAGGCAGTTGCAACTGAGAAGCAAGATTATGCTACTGTGATTATGTATCATCGATTTGGCGAAAGTCGATATCCAACTACAAATGTTTCAATCGAACAATTTGAATCCCACCTTGAATTTATTGCGCAAGGTGACTACACAGTCGCTCCCTTAATAGATATTATTAAAACGCTTCAGTCTGGCGGTGTGGTTAAGGATAAAACAGTAGCCATTACCGTTGATGATGCATATCTGTCTGTCTATACACAAGCATGGCCTAGATTAAAGAAATATGGCTTCCCATTTACGATTTTTGTTGCAACCGATCCTGTTGATAATAATCTGAGAAACTATATGAGCTGGGATCAAATACGCGAATTGCTTGAAAATGGCGTGACCATAGGCTCTCAAACGAAATCACATCCTCATATGCATCGATTATCTCCTATCAAGGTGGAACAGGAACTCGCGCTTTCAAATAACCGGTTTCTAGAGGAAATAGGCCAATATCCACAGCTATTTGCATACCCGTATGGGGAATATTCACTAGATGTTTTAAAAGCTGTCAAGGATGCCGGATTCATAGCTGCATTTGGCCAGAACTCTGGCGTTTTATTTGCGAGTGATGCTATGTTTGAGTTACCTAGATTTGCCTTTAATGAGAATTATGGCTCGATTGATAGACTTAAACTTGCTCTTGATGGCAAACCGCTGAGAGTAACAGATATAACCCCTCAAGATATGGTTTTAAGTGAAAATCCTCCATCATACGGTTTTACGGTAGATCAATCACTCATGCCTATCAGCCAGCTTAGATGCTTTTCAGGCGAATATGGTAAGCTAACTGTTGAAGTATTGGGCCCCAGGGCTGAGATACGGCTTCCAGGGGC
>JAACDT010000248.1 GCA_009936885.1 Alphaproteobacteria bacterium | reverse complement strand
GTGCGAGCATCTCTTAAGGCAAAAAATTCCCATATCCAAGCTTCGCTGTCGTAATAGGATGAAAAGCGCTCGCTGCTTATGGCAAGAGGTCCTGCATTTCCATCAGGGCGCAAACGCAAATCAAGTTCATATAGTCTTCCATGTGCCGTCTTAAGACTCATCCAGCTGGTAATAAGCTGTGTGAGGCGGATGAAATAACTGCTTAATCCAAGTGGCTTCGCACCATCTGAGACGTCATCCATTTGGCCATCATAAACAAAGATTAAATCAAGATCAGATTGCGCTGTCAGAGAATTGGTTGCTAATCTGCCAACTGCTATAATCTCAAGGCTAGCGTCAATATTACCATGCCTAAGGGCAAAATCTTGTGATGCAAGATAGGTTATCTGCCAGAGGCAAGCACTTGCAACATCACTTCTGAAACCCACGATTTGCGATGGCGGTGTCACCGCTTCTAGCAGATGAATATCAGCTTGAAAATTCCAGCTTTTATTGCGTTTTCGTATGGTATCTAATGCCTGTTCTAATGAGACATCCGCTAATTCATCTTCAAGTATCTTAGTGAGTGTCATTTTATCTGGAAGCTGGCTGAAAAACTCATTTTCTAGCAAATCATCCAAAAGATAGCTGTTATATCGAAGTGTTTCTGTTAGGCGAGGCGCTTTTACAAGAATGTTCGACAATAGACCCACAAGAGATGGGTTGTTCTCAAGCAGTGCAAAAATTTGCACACCAGCTGGCAGGCTAGATATAATATCCTGAAAAGCGGCAAAAGCGGCATTAGGATAGTCTGATTTTGCAATTTCAGGTAACATTTTGGGAAGTAATCTTGCAATATAGGACGTGGCTCGCTCGCTTGAAGGTGCTGCAATAGAGCCGCTTAGCCAAGCTTGTATAGTATCTTGTATCGTTTTTTCATTATCAAAACCAAGCTGAGCTATCCATTCTTGAACTAATTCAGGTTGCTGAGGCAATGTGACAGAGGGGGCGCTTCCACTAGCGTGCCTTGAGACCATTTCATTTAATATAGGATGAGCGGCTGAATTCTTAGTGAATTCCAATAAGTCATCTAACGCTATTCTAAAACTACTATTATTTTCATACCCCATCAGATATGCAAATGCTTCAAACGCATCCTCAGATTTTGGCAGTTTATGGGTGTGGGAATCTCTTTGATATTGAAGCCTGTGTTCTATTCTGCGCCAAGCATAATAACAGCCAATTAATGCATCTGACTTGCCAGTAGCTAACCAGCCAGATTTTTCGAGCGCAATTAGGGCCTTTGAAGTATTATTGCTTCGAAGCTCAAAATTGCGTCCGCCCCCCAATAATTGAAGGATATGGGTTATTAACTCAACATGGCGAATGCCAAATGCGCCAAGCTTCACATCATAACCCAGATAGTCTTTTAGTATTGGCACATGCCTAAGCCAATTTTGCAAATCTTCAATAACGCTATAATCAAGCGTACTTCGCCAAATAAAGGGCTCTATTTTTGATAAGAAATCTGTTCCGAGTTGAGTATCACCCGCAATTGGTCTTGACCTTACAAAAGCGGCTCGCTCCCATGTTCTTGCGATACTCTCATAATAAATAATAGCGGTGTTTATATCTAAACTTATCGCCGTTGCGCTTGGATTAGGGCGAAGCCGCATATCAATGCGCCAGCCATTGCCATCTTTAGTTTTTTTTGAAAGCATATATATTAGACGTTGGCTAAGCTCTATAAATTGCTTGTCACCATGTATCGCACTAGGTGAGTGAAGAAAAATCAGATCAAGATCTGAAGAATAATTTAACTCTTCTGCGCCAAGCTTTCCCATGGCTAAAATAGTCCAGCCGCATCTCTGCATCGATTGAATGCCCATTTGGCGTAGCAAATAAGATGCTGTTTGCTTGATAGCGTGTTCTGCGACTAAACTAAGAGATTTGCAACTCTTTTCAATACTCATAAGGCCAAGCAGCTCACTCATTGAAATCACATAATGGCTTTGGTTTTTATACATTCTAATGGCACGCAAAACCTGTTGCTCATCGCTTGTATTATGAAGGCTGGCCTTAAATTCCTCTGTTATATGGTCGAGAGCAAATTCCCAGTTTGAATTTAATATATGAGGCAAATAAAAAGTGGCATAGAACTGGCTTAGCTGAAGAAGGTGGGGACAGGTTGATAAAATAGCAGAAAGCTTTTTTTCGTCTGATTTGATGCCAGTCTGTTGTATATGCTCGCCTGCAATGGTCGTCGTAATTTTGCTGTTGTAAACAAGCTCTTGTCTTTGAAGCAATGAGGGTGTGATCTTCTGTTCTTCAGTGTAAGGCATGGAAATAATCTCTTACATTTTGTATTTCTATAGCCGCTTTTATCCCAATACTACCTTTTTACTAACCTTCATTTTAGATAAAAACTGAAAGCATCTAGCTGTGAGGATTATACTGGCAAGGGTAAGCCCGCACGCAAGACCAAACCAGATTCCATTTGGCCCCAATCCAACCTTAAAGGCAAGAAGGTATCCGGTAAATAATCCGCCGCCCCAAAAACAAATGAAGCCAATCATTGCGGGAATTGCAGTATCATTTATGCCTCGCAATATTGATGCGGCTATGGCCTGCGTGCCATCAACGAGTTGAAATAGGGCTGTTATTAGAAGAAATGGTATCGCAAAGTTTGTTACTGCTAGCAAAAGAGGATCATCCTGCCGGAGAAAAATATCGATTAAGGGTAGATGAAATAGATAAATCAGCAAGGTCATCACGCTGGTAACAGCTATCCCCAATCCCAGGGAGATAATACTCATTCTGGCGACTTTTTTTGTATCCTGACTTCCCGCGGCTCTGCCTATTAGAATAGCACTTGCCTGCGCGATTGATAGTGGGATCATAAAACAGATGCCTGCGAGCTGGGTTGCTATTGCGGTTGCAGCAAGCGCTGCTGTGCCAAATACCCCCATCATTATCGATGCGACCGCAAACATACCTGTTTCAGACATAACCATTACCCCATTAGGCGTGCCAACTTTTAATATTTTTTTGGTTATCTGCCAATCCATTACCCATAACCGCCTAAAAGGCTGAATTTGATTAAAAGGTGCCCGAAATCCAATGATGAGGGCCATTGATAACGTGCCTATAAAGAAGCAAATAGCAGTTGATAAAGCAATCCCAATGAGACCTAATTCAGGCACCCCAATAAAACCAAATGCAAGCAATTCATTGCCAACAAGATTACAGCTAAGCGCAATGATTGCGCCAAGTAACTGCACATAGGGCTTTCCATAGGCGGCAGAGAAGAAACGCATAACTAGGAATAAAAACATTAACGGCAAGGTAAAGGCCGATATGACTAAGAAGGGCGCGGCATGATTTACTAGAATTTCATCCTGTCCTAAGGCAGGTAATAGCCAAATGCCAGATATGATTGGCAACGCTAATATAAGGCCAAATGCAATGGAAACCGTCATTCCTTGTCTAAACACCCGTCTTACTGAAGTCATATCACCGGCACCCAGAGCCTGTGAGGTAAGTGAGGAGATGACAACTAACATGCCAAGTGCAAAGAAATAAAATGGTTGATAATATCTTATCGCAAGACCGCCTGCCGCAAGGTCAAAACTGCCAAGACGGCCCATTGCCCAAATATCGGATGTCATGATTCCAATAGAAATGAGCTGAGCTATTCCAAGCGGAATGGCAAGTCTAATCAGACTATAAAAGTCTAATTTCCAGTTAACATTAAGTGTGTTAACAAAACCAGATTTTTTTATGGACACTAAGAAACACTTTCAAAAATAAAAGCCGATTGATAATTCTTTAGACTATTTATATCTAAAAACTTAATATCAATTGCTAATACACGCTTTCTTTAAATTCGTAATGCCAGTATAAATACATATCGTCAATCAATAAAACTTGATTTTCTTTTTAATTATCAACCTTAATTCCATGAGATCACAGATGGTTCGTTTTCTAAAATTCTTGTTAACAAGAATATTCCCTGCATTCTTGGTTTTTGGCCTATTTGTTGCTGGATTTATGTATCTACAAAGCACAAAGCCTGTAGTGGAACCGATTACTTTAGAAGAGAAAGTCTGGTCTGTAAAAGCAACGCCTATTTCATTCTCCGATGCGCAGCCTAAATTTAGAGCGTACAGTACGGTTAAGGCAATGCGCCATGCCAATTTACAAATGGCCGCTATTGGGGAAATAGAGTTTGTATCTCCAAATTTGAAGGATGGTGCCATATTAAAGAAGGGTGAACTTCTCGTACGATTAGATGCGACACGGCAAATATTGGCACTTGCAGATACCGGCGCTAAAATAGAAGCCGAGAAAATCAATATTGCCTCTCTTGAAAAACAGACAGAGCTTCGTCGCAAGCTTGTTGATAGAGTGCAAAAAATGAAAATCCGCAATGTGGCAACAGATGCAAGTCTGGATGAAGCTGAACTCTCCCTTCTGATTACCGAAAATCAGATTTCTCAATCTATTGCGAGATTAAGAGCATTGGAAATTCTTCGCAAAAATCAATTAAAAGATATTGAAGATGCTGAACTTGTTGCCCCTTTTACAGGTAGCTTGAGTAATGTTAATATTGCATTAGGACAAAGGGTTACAGGCGCCAGCTCATTTGGTGTTTTAACTGAAATAAATGCAGCAGAAGTGCCGTTTATTGTGCCAGCAGAAATATTTGTAAATACAGACCGGCTGTTAAATTCAAAAGTTTCTGTCATATGGAAAAGTGGTGATGATAATGTTGCTACTATTCCGGCCACTATTCGCAGATATCAATCACAAGTTGATAAGTCTGATGGTGGCGGTACTTTATTTGCCGAGCTGGATGTAGAAACAGCGACGTCTATTCCAGTTGGTGCGTTTGTAGAAGTTATCTATCAAGGGCTAGACTTGAAGCAAGTCGCCGTGCTGCCAGAACCAGCGCTTCATGAAAATAACCAAGTATATAGTGTGGTAAATGGTCGCTCAGTAGCAAAGAAGGTGGAAATTAAACATCGAAGTGATGGAAAAATTTGGATAACGGGTGATTTAGAAGAAAATGACCTAATCGTTAATACCCGGTTGCCAGGGCTTGCGGCTGGTATGAAAGTTGAAATTTCAGAAATTATTGATGTGGAATAAGTTTCATGTTTGCAGACATTATTAAATTTTTTGTTAAACACAGAACAGCAGCAAATCTTATTATGATTTTGATGTTGCTGGTTGGCGCTTTATCCACAACCCGCATAAACAAGCAGTTTTTTCCTGATATTAGCGTTGATATTATTGCTGTTTCTGTCGCATGGACAGGAGCAACAGCAGAGGATGTGGATTCGAATATAACTCAGTCGTTGGAGCCAGAGTTACGCGCAATTGAAGGAGCAAAGACTGTTAAGTCGACCTCTTTCGAAGGAAGAGCAACCGCAGTCGTCGAGTTTGATTTTGGGACTGATATGCAGAAGGCGTTGTCTGATGTTGAAAACGCAATTGGAGCAGTTGATTTCCCAGATGAGTCTGAAACGCCGGTTATTATTCAAGCAGAATTTTTAGATACTGTCGCAACGCTTACCTTATATGGCAATGTATCATTGGATATTCTACGCTTCCATTCTAAGCAAATTAAAGAGGAACTGTTAAGGGTTGGAGTAGATAAAATTGACTTATGGGGTCTGCCTGAAGAAGAAATTATTATTGAAGTAAAAGAGAGTGAATTAGCGCGGCTAGGGCTAAGTCTGGTCGACCTGTCAAATATAATTTCAGCTTCCTCTATTGATATTCCAGCAGGTAGTTTTGCGGATGGCGCTTTGCGTGTTCGCTCTCTTGGCAAACGGTATCGAGCTGCTGATTTCGCGAATATTGAAGTTCTTGTTAGAAGTGATGGAAGTTCTGTATTGCTAGGCGATGTCGCTGATTTAAAAGATGGAATTAAAGATTCTTCTGTACTGATTTTTCACGACTCAAAGCCAGCGGTTAATCTGGTTATCCAGCGCAGTGAGACGAATGATTCACTAAAAATTAACGACATAGTTCAAACCTATCTTTCAGAAAAGGTCGAGACGTTACCAGCTTCTTTAACTTTGGCGCAACATAATGTTCAAGCTGATTTAATATCTGAAAGAATAGAGTTGATGGTATCAAATGGTATTAGCGGACTAGTTATCGTGTTACTGGTATTGTTCTTGTTCCTGCCAGCTAGAACTGCTTTTTGGGTGGCGTGGGGAATTCCTGTGGCATTCATGGCAACATTTGGTGTAATGCTTCTATTTGGCCAAACTATCAATATGATATCTCTATTTGGCTTGATAATGGCTCTTGGGATTGTTGTGGATGATGCTATTGTTATAGGAGAGCATACCGAGTATCTTCGCACCAGCAAACAACTCTCAGCTCAAGATTCTGCCATCCTTGCCGCAACACGCATGGGCGGACCTGTATTCTCATCCACACTTACTACCATTGCCGCATTTATTCCGTTATTTATAATCCAAGGGGTTATTGGTGCAGTTATTGTTGCAATTCCAGCAGTCGTATGTGCCGTGCTTGTTGCTAGTTTAGTTGAATGTTTCTTTGTTTTGCCTACTCATCTTGCACATGGAGGTGGGGACACAACAAAAAAGCCTAGTCGTTTCAGGCAAATAATTGATTCAGGTTTTAATTATTTCAAGGAGCGAGCATGTAGCCCGGTCGTGCGTAGCTCTTTTCGTTTTAGATATGTAACCCTTGCTGCTGCATTCGGATTATTGATATTATCTGTTGGTATGATGGTGGGTGGTCGTGTTGGCTTTGTCTTTTTCTCTTCGCCTGAAGCAGATATTGCTTATGCAAATGTCACAATGGTACCAGGTTCTTCTGAAAAGCAAACTATGGCGATGTTGAGTGAGCTTGAAAGAGCGGTAAAGGTAACAGAAGAAAAACTGACAAAAGGTGAAACCGATTTAATCGATTTTGCTTATACTCAATTTGCACAGACGCTTTCTGAGGAGGATGCGCAAACTGCTGTAAATGTGAGACAAGGCGCTATTCTTATTAATCTCGTTCCTGCCGATAAAAGAGAGGTTCGTTCTCGTGATTTTGTAGAGACACTTCGGAATGAAATTATCCCACAACCAGGATTAGATATCTTGCAGGTTCGAGCACCTGAGGGTGGTCCCCCCGGAAGAGACATAGACATTCGAATTAAGGGCAATGATTTGAATGAGTTAAAGCATTTAGCGCTAAAGACCGTAGATATCGTAAAACAGCTCTCTGGAGTCTCTGATGTTGTAGATAATATGAATTATGGTGCTGAGGAACGAATTATTACCCTTACACCGCTCGGCAGGTCGCTTGGATTTACCACTCAGTCCATTGGTTTGCAAATCAGGTCTGCACTTGACGGGGCTGTTGTGCAGAGATTTGCAAGAGGAGATGAGGAGGTAACAGTTCGATTGTCTCTGCCAGATAATGAATTACTTCATGATGACATAGGTCAGTTTCAGCTAATTGATAACTCTGGAAATTATGTAGATTTGGACGAAGTTGCTAAAATTGAAAGTAGGCTTGGGTTTGACATTGTAAGACGTCAAAATGGTTTTCGAGAAATCGCTATTTTAGGTGATTTAGATGAAGCTGTGATGAATACATCCGAATTCGTTCAGGCAATGGAAAATTCTGAATTACCTGATTTATTTACCGATGCGGGATATAGTTACTCATTTGGTGGCAGGAATCAGGAGCAGGATGAAACTTTCGCTGATATGGGCGTGGGAGCGATTTTAGCGCTGGTATCAATATATGTCATTTTAGCATGGGTTTTTTCAAGCTGGACTCTACCTTTTTCTGTAATGATTATTATTCCATTTTGTCTGATTGGTGCCGTTTTCGGTCACTATATAATGGGCTTAAGTCTGAATATTTTATCAATGTTTGCGATAATAGCCTTAGCGGGAATTGTAGTTAATAATTCTATTATTCTTGTCTCAACTATCGAACGTCGCAAACTAGAGTTAGAGGATGATGGCAATCTTTTGGAAAATGCTGTGGTTCGAGGTGCGATGGACAGGCTCAGACCAATGCTTCTTACTTCTGGCACGACAATAGGCGGGCTATCTGCCATTATGTTTGAAAAATCACTGCAAGCACAATTTCTAATTCCGATGGCAACTACAATCACATTCGGACTTGCTGTTACAAGTGTGCTGGTATTATTCGTTGTGCCTGCAATGATAGGGGTAAGTAGTGATATTGGTAGCATTGTGAGAGGCATATTAAGATTTTTTGGAATTGGCTCGGCTGTGCGAGACAAGGTTTTGTTAGCAAGCGACGAATAAGATAAAAAAAATAAGAATCACAGATCAGTGTAGCAGGGATCCGTAATTTTTGGACAATCCGTTTGAATTCTTAATGAATGGAATTATTGGGTTTTATGGGTAGTATTGGTGAGAAAGTAAGTTTCATGTCTAAGGGTGATGGTCATTCTGGAAATTCTGGGGGAATATCTAAAAAGGGTCCCTCTGGGAGGTCATATAAAACTAAAGCAGGTCTCACTAAAAAACCCAAAAAAATGCGCGGTCGTAAATTATCTTCTCAGCGTTGGTTAACACGG
>JAACDT010000247.1 GCA_009936885.1 Alphaproteobacteria bacterium | reverse complement strand
GTATATGATGATTATCCGCATGCGCGCATATACAAATTGCTTCCAGCACCCCGTTAGGTTAAATAAATTGGTATAAAATAAGCATGCGTTGCGTGTCTGATAGATAATATTAAAAGCTGGTATTTATTATAAAGAGATGCATAACATCGTTTCATAATTGATGGCCCCGTAGCTCATCAGGATAGAGCGCGAGATTCCTAATCCCGAGGTAACAGGTTCGAGTCCTGTCGGGGTCACCACAGAATGCCACATTTTTATGGCTTCACTTACATTGAATTTTTTAAATTGAACTTTTTAGCGAAATATTTTCTAATAACCACAGTCAAAAAATTACTAATCTGAGTGTGGGTTAAAAACGCGCCTTTCATTAATTGTAAATTGTCCGATTATCTTCTGCCCTTTATCTGAAATAAGCCAGTCAATAAATAATTGGCCCTCTTTTGATTTCACCGAAGGGCATTTCTCCTTGCTAATAAGCATTATACCGTATGGATTAAATAACCGCTTATCTCCCTCCATAATAATTTGAAAATCATGTTTGTTTGAGAATGAGTGCCAGCTTGCCCTATCAACCAGCGTATAGGCGCTCATTCCAACAGCTGTATTGAGGGTAGTTCCCATGCCAGAGCCAGTTTCAAAATACCATTTCCCAGACCATGCTTCTGGGTTTAAGCGAGCTTCCCTCCAGATAGAAGGCTCTTTAGAATGGGTGCCAGAATTATCGCTGCGAGATGCAAATTTGGCACCCATCAGAGCTATTTTTTCAAACGCTAATGTAACATCTTGCATTTCACTCAGTCCAGCTGGGTCGGTATTAGGACCAACAATCACAAACTCATTATACATCACATCATAACGTTTTTCTGCATAGCCATCGGCAACAAATTTCTGTTCATGCTCAGGACTATGGACAAGCAAAACATCCCCGTCACAATTACGGGCATTCTTTATTGCAGCCCCTGTTCCAACAGCAACAACATTTACTGTAATACCAGTTTCTGCTTGAAATTTTGGGAGAATATAATCATAGAAGCCAGAATTCTTAGTTGAAGTTGTGGACTGCACTAAAATGGCGTTGCCTGCCGTGTTAACTGGAGTTGTAAATAAGACCCAAAGGATACTAAAAGATGTGAGTATTAACTTCATTTGCATATTATCCAGTTTATTAAACCTGTTATAAGATAACAGACCAACCTAAAAACAATAGTGTAATGTGTTCTGTGATTATCCCAAATAGGTTCCATTTTCTAAATATTAAAATATACTCTCAGAGTTTCAAAAACACAGTTTAATCAAATATGTCTGCAAAATTATCCCTCTTAATTACAGGCTGATATAAAAAGAGTGCTGAGTTGTAGGGAGTTTGATATTATTGATGAGCTATATAAAAAAGCGAGGTTAAATGTCTAAGAATTTGCTTGCAAATAATGAGTTAAATCTTGCCGGGATAGATCATATCCAAGCTGGTATTTTTGATTTAAATGGCATAATGCGCGGCAAAAGAGTGCCGCCAACCTCCTATTCTAAAATAATGAATAAGGGGGTTCAACTCCCATTATCAGTTCAGAATATCGATATATATGGGCATGATATTGAAGGTAGTAAATTTGTTTTTGCAACAGGAGATAAGGACGGAAGGGCAACTTTCCAAAATGCACATCAAGTCTTGTTGAGACATTTATCAAAGCCTGTTCTGTTAATGCCATTGGGACTTACAGATGATAATGGGGAGCTATTTGAAGGGTGCCCTAGAGCCTTTCTTATAAAAGTTATGAATAGAGCTCGTGCTGAAAATCTTGTTTTTAAATGTGGTGTTGAACTCGAATTCTGTCTTCTTTCGGATAATGTATCCTCCCTTATTTTATCAGAGCCGCAATCACTATCATTGCTAGCTTTGGATTCAGTAGATGAGTTTTTAAAAGATATTCATCACATTGCAGAGCAGCTTGATGTTCAAATTGAATCTGTATTATCTGAGGCAGGCATCGGCCAGATTGAAATTGTATTATCGCCTAGCTCAGATTTATGCCATTTAGCCGATGCAATTCTTGTTTTAAAACATAGCCTTACAGCATATACACAAGCGAAAGGCTTGTTTGTTTCGTTTGCCGCAAAGCCTAAAAAAACTCTATCAGGGAATGGTCTACATTGTCATATATCGATGGAAAATGGTCGTTCAGAAAATCTATTCGCAAAAGATGAATCCTACTTTAATGCCGCAATAGCAGCTACCCTCAAGCTATTAGAGCCAGCAACGGCTATTATGGCTCCGCTGCCAGAATCCTATGACAGATTTCAGGAAAATAGTCACGCACCGTTTAATATTGGATGGGGGTTTGATAATCGCACAATGGCTGTTCGAATCCCCAATGCCC
>JAACDT010000246.1 GCA_009936885.1 Alphaproteobacteria bacterium | reverse complement strand
TCAATTTCTGCAGGTGACTTTATCATTCGAACATTTTGATACCATGTATCAAGAGAAGTTAAACAACAGCCGGTTTCTTCAAGAGCTTTTGTCATTGGAAGACTCATCCTACCGATGACACCAATTTTTTGTGCTTTAATTTGTGCAATCCTAGCCAACATTGTGTGCAAGGTATTTGGACCTGCCCATTCAACCGATGCAAGAAAGGATGTGTTATTTGCTTGTGGTATGTGGTTATAATATTGCACATATAATTTGGGGTCTGCATTAAGTGAAATTATCAAAGCGGCTTCGGCAGAGACAGCCCAGCCAGTCAGCCACGGAATAGCAGTTCCAGCCCGCTCAGCACCATAAATAATTAGGCTATCAAGGTTATGTTTTCTAAGTGTATTTTCAATGATCTTCCATCTATTAAGATATTCTTCATCTTTAAAACATCGACCTTTTATATTTAATAAAAGCTCCAGTTCCGTATCAAGGGCCATTGAAAAATCGGGCATTAAATTCATGATACCTCTCCTGTATTCATATTTTAACCAAGTAATAGGTGTGAAAAAAAATAGGACAATCCTAATTATGAACGCATTTTTTGTGCCATCCAATCAGCACTAGCTTGGCGATATTTATATGCTCTATTATTTACCACATGACCTCCATCCGGCACAGCAAGATGAATAATTTCAGCCGCGTTTACTGCTGCTTTCTCAAGCATTGCGGCGTGGTCACTTGGAATCACACGGTCAAGCGCCCCAGATACGATAAATAAAGGACACGTTATCTGACTTGCAACTTCCTTCATAGACATTCTACTTGCAATCTGCCTGATATTTTTTTCGTCACTACCACCAGAACGATAATCAAAACAACTTCGTGTTAAACCAGGAAGACTGTCATAGCAAAGACCAACATCAAATGGCCCTGATAGGGCGATGCATCCTTTAATATCTGAACAAAATGCTGCAGCTCTAGGTGCATAATATCCACCCATTGAAACACCCCAAAGCCCAATTCGATTAGTGTCTAAATCTTTGCGAGTGTGAATATAATCAATAACTGCCTGAACAGGCTTTTCATATTCAGGACAAATGGGAAGATCATATTCTGCCTCTCCTTGCCCAGGCCCATCAAAAGTAAGTGTCGCCATGCCTCTATTAAGAAAAAGAGATTCATTATTAAACATCTCCTCCTTAGCACTATCAAGTCCCATGATTAATATAACAACAGGTGGTTTTTCAACACCGTCAGGCTTTCGCAAATGACCATAAAGTGAGTAGGAGCCATAAGGGATTGTTACACGTTCTCCGGGAGGAGATAGCCAAGGTAGTGCTTTTGAATAACTTGCAACGGCTTTTAGATGCGCTGATTTCATTTGCTCTGGATTATTCACAAAAAGAAATTTTCCAAAATGATAACATACGGCGGCTGTCACATAATGTTCGCCTGCGCTTAGATAGTTATTGTTTGTCGCTGCATCATTACCAAGGGTTGCGTGAACATCTCCTCTGTTAGAAAGTGCCATACACCAATCATTCCAACTTTGCGTTTGGGTTGTCACATCCTGAAAATCAGCGAGTGGCATTCCATTGCTTACCATTCTACCCGCCCAATGCGCTTTTGCTGCTTCAATTTTCGGGTCTGACATAATTTTACCTCTTAGTTTGTTTATTAAAATCTAAAACACATATTAATCATGGCACTAAAAAACAGACCAGATCAAGCGTACTCCGAGAGCAAATATAGTAATATAAACAATAATGAAGAAAATTTTATCTGTTAAATAATTATTTATAATTCGGCCCAAAAAAAGACCGACAAATGAGATGGGAATGAAAATACTTGTGAGACCAATTAAATCAAAATTAAAAATACCCAGATACCAATAGGGAATTATTTTTAAAAAATTACAGATACTAAAAAATACTGCTACAGTTCCAAGAAAAGCTTGTCTGGAAATGTTTTGAGGCAATAAATAAGCAGCAATTGGTGGCAGCCCTGAATGAATTAAAAAACTAGAATATCCTGCAAGAGAGCCTGAAAGAAGCCCCCAAAACGGACCAAGTATTCTCGGCTGATTTACTTTTCGAAAATGACGGATTAGTCCATCTGCAACTAAAATAAATGCTAATATTCCAATGAAAATCTTGAGTGTATCAGGCGTTATGAGACGAATAGTAATCGCGCCAATTACCATCCCAACTGCACCCCCAGCTAACAATACTTTCATGCTGCGCCAAAGGACACTCTTTCTATACAGCCAATAGGCAAATGGATCTGTTACCACCAAAATAGGGAGTAAAAATGCTGCAGCTGTCAGAGGCGGCATGATTTGAGCTGCAAGCAAAACGCCCACTAAACCAAAGCCTCCGCCTATTCCGCCTCTGGACATCCCCAT
>JAACDT010000245.1 GCA_009936885.1 Alphaproteobacteria bacterium | reverse complement strand
GACATATAATAACAACCAACATCCATAGTTACCCGTTCTGGATCACTGAATGCTAGAATAAGATAGGAATGCAAAGACGAATTAATGGCAAAAACAAATCCAAATATAAAAAGGCCAATCACAATAAAATAAAATAGAGCCCTATCTGACAGAAGATTTGTGGCTGCGACAGCAGTCAATACAGCCAGAATTACAGCAAGAAACAGAACTGCCATTTTTGTTATTCGGATAATAGAGTAACGAGAGCGTGAATCAGAATTTAGTAATTTGGGGGTTATCACTTGGGTTGCGCCATATAGAATTATCCAGAATGACATGAAGAAACCGATTTGAAAAAAAGCAGTTCTATTTTGCGAAAGGCTGCCATCTGATAAGATAGAATAAAAAAAGATCGGTATGCCAACAACAAACCAAACATCACGCGCACCGAATAAGAATAATCTTGCACCAGACAGCCAGTTTATATGACTATTAACAGAAAATACTTGCTTTAATTTTGCCGATTTATTTTTTGTTGTAAGACCAGAAGGCATTATAAAAACTAGTAATAACAGCACGACGAGCAATAGTGCGACCAGTGACCATAAAGCGCTTGTAAAGCCTATAAAAGTTAGAAGTGCTGCTCCAAGTAAGTAACCAGACCCTTTCACTGCATTCTTTGAGCCTGTTAGAAACGCAACCCATCTAAATAAAGTGCCATCGCTATCTGGGGCAAGCCATTTCACAGCGCTTTTTGCACTCATTTTTGTTAAGTCTTTGGCAATCCCTGATAAGCCTTGTGAAATAACTACATAAGCAAGAGAAAAGCTAGCCAGCCCGGCACTAGATTGCAGCGCCTCAGAATATAAAGCAAGCGCAGAGAGCGCAATGATTTGGAATCCTAAACCTGCGTAAAGAGTAGTATTCAGACCAAGCCTTGCCGCAATATAGCCTGCATATAAATTTGTTATTACACCCATAAATTCGTAAAGCAAAAATATGGTTGCAAGTTCTATCGGTGAGAAACCAAGAAGATGAAAATGAAACAAAACGAGCATTCGTAGAGCGCCGTCTGCCAGCATGAAGCTCCAATAAGCAAAGGTTACGCTGAAATAAGCAGAAAGTGATTGCGATATTTTAGGGGCTTTGTTCATCTAGATATTTAGTGCCAATCTTGTTTGCATAAATAGCGCAGAATATCCACAACTCTGCAGGCATATCCAAATTCATTATCATACCAAGCATATAATTTTATTTGAGTGTTGTTTATAACCATAGTTGATGGGGCATCTATAATGGCAGAGCGTGTGTCATTTACGTAATCTGCTGAAACTAATGGGCGTGTCTCATAACCAAGAATACCGTTGAGTTCCCCAACAGACCATGATTCAAGGCAGCGATTTACCTCCTCAACCGTTGTTTCTCGCACGACCTCAAACACACAATCTGTAATAGAAGCGTTAAGAAGTGGCACGCGAACAGCATGTCCGTTTAATCTGCCTTTTAACTCTGGATAAATCAGACTTATGGCAGTTGCAGAACCTGTTGTTGTTGGAATTAGCGAGTTCAAAGCAGAGCGGGCACGGCGCGTGTCGCTTGCTGGCTTGTCTACTATTTCTTGCGTATTTGTGATATTATGCAGAGTGGTAATTGAACCATGGGCAATTCCAATTTCTTCGTGAATTACCTTTACAATCGGTGCCAAACAATTTGTGGTGCAACTAGCGGCTGTGATGATGTTATGTTGCGAAGGCAAATAATCTGTATGATTAATTCCGTAGACCACGTTTAATGCCTGACCCTCTTTAACAGGTGCAGAAACAAGCACTTTTCTAACGCCCTGTTCAAAATATGGTTTAAGAGTAGCCTCGGTTTTAAATTTTCCAGTACAATCAATTACAACGTCAATTTTCTCATTGTTTAAGCCAATTTTAGTTTGGTCAAACTCTTGCGTGCGACGAATATTGCGCCCATTTATGCAAAAGCCGTCCGCATTTGTCTTGATATTGGCTGTCCATTTTCCGTGTACCGTGTCAAATTCAAGCCATAAGGCATGTTGCTCAATACGCCCTACAGGTTCGTTAATCAAAACCAATTCTATTGAATCATCCTTTAAATTTAGAAGCGAGCGGGCAACAAGTTTTCCAATCCTTCCAAGTCCATTAATTGCAATTCGAGCCATCTTTTTCCATTTTACTAAGGCGTTTTGAGAAGTTTTTTGACACCCTGAGAAATCTCAATTTTTTGCTCTTTGGCGTAGGCTTCGTGATTTTTCTCAACATTTGGCAGGTCATAACGATAATTAACCATGAGTCCAAATGATTCAGACAAGCCTTTCTGGGATAGATTTCCAGCAAGGTTAATTCTGTCTAGTAATGCGCCATTTCCAAGATGGAATCTGGCAACAGGGTCGTTAGGCTGTTTATCTTTTCTAGTCGAGTTCATAAAGTATCTACCAGCAGTTTCGATTAGAGTTTGCTCTTCTTCCTCTGAAGCCTCAGACCAGTCTATTTCGGCGAAACTGGCTAAGGTATTTGGTTCTGTTTTTTCCAGCCATTTTGAAAAATAAGGTACTGGAGAAAGGGTAAGAAAGTTTTTCAGATTCGGATATTCGCGCTGTAGCGCCTGAGCAACCTGTTTTATAAGAAAATTGCCAAATGAAATGCCAGCCAAACCTTTCTGGCAATTCGAGATAGAATAAAAAATAGCGCAAGATGCGTCTGTTGCATATATCATTGATCTGTCTGTTTCTAGAACTTCATTAATTTGACCAGGGATTTCGCTAGTAAGCGCCACTTCAACAAAAATCAGCGGCTCGTCTTCCATGGAGGGGTGAAAAAACGCAAAACATCGCCTGTCATCAGGGGCTAACCGTGAGCGCAGATCGTCCCATGATTCAATTTCGTGAACAGCTTCGTAAGCAATTATTTTTTCCAGAATATTAGCAGGTGTACTCCAGTCAATGGGTCTCAGCACCAAAAAGCTAGGGCTAAACCAATTACGCAAGAGCGCTCTGAAACTCACATCAAGGCGCGCAAGAGAAGGGTCAGTGCGGATAATGGTTAATAATTCTGCCCTCATTTTCACCAATCTAACTGTTCCATGTGCGGTTGCGTTTAACCGGCGTAATAGCTCTGTCCATCCAGGCTCAACAGCAGTTGTAACATGCGTGAAATTCTCGGCATCTGGTGTGTTTGAATAATTTTCTATAGCAGAGCGAAGCAAGGATATATCAATATCAAGCTCAGAGGCAATTGTGATGAAAAGAGCCTGTTTTTGAGAAACATTCATCTCGTCAAACATACGCAAGAAATTATCAGAATAGGCAATAGAAGATACCTCACCTACAGCTGTCATGACGGATGTTATCATCTCTCCTGGCTCGTTACGAACCAACATAGATGTCTTGTTTGAGAGCCCAAATCCTGCTCTGGATTTGCTCATGATAGTTTCGATAAGATCGTTAAAGAATTTCATTAGTTCCTCATTTCTTCCGATATACTATAATATTATGACAGTTTTATTTTTATATGGGAAATAAGAAGCACGCGAAGGTTATTTTACTAACCTTTTTGAGCGGCTATTTTCCTTCAAAAATTGGAGTGCGTTTTTCCATAAAAGCTCTTCTTCCCTCGATGTAATCAGCGCTCTCAAAACAGGTCATTACTTTTGCGCTGCACGCATCTAAGTCTGTTTCAGATTCTTCCAATATGCATTGGTTTGCAATAAATTTTGTTGCCTCAATTGTTAATGGGGCATTGGCGGCTATCATATCAGCTACTTCAACGCAATGTGATGCAAGATCCTTATCATCAATTACTTTATTCACAAACCCCATGGAAGCCATTTCCTGTGCAGAAAACCGCCTTGCAGTGAAAAACACTTCTTTAGTAAATGCAGGCCCTATAATTTGTACCAGCCTGTTTACACCCTCATATTCATATCCAAGTCCCAGTCTAGCAGCAGGTATAGCAAACTGAGAGGCAGTTCCGCAAAAACGCATATCACAGCTTGCCGCTAATCCAACACCGCCGCCAATACAAAAGCCGTCTATCTGAGCAATCGTGGGTTTTGGAAAGTTAGCTACACCATCATATACTTTTTTCGTCATCTGATTATATTCTGTTACAGCTTCCTTGCTTGCGCGTTCACTTTCGAATTTAGAAATATCCGCACCAGCAACAAAAGATTTTCCGCCTGCACCAGAAAGCATCAAAACCCGCACGCTTTGGTCTGTTGCTAATATATTAATAGCCTTATTAACAGCAGTCCACATCTCCAAAGAGACAGCGTTCCTTTTTTCCGGCTGATTAAAAATAATATGTGCAATTGGACCTTCGCGGCGTTGCAGAATTTTATCGGTCATTTTAGTTACCTTATTGTAAGTGTTCAAATATGTTTGTTGTCTCGCAGATGATTGATTTCACTTTGCTCGTAGCCGAGCTCATTTAGAATTCTATCAGTATGCTCACCAATTAAAGGCGCTGCTTTATCTAATTTACTAGGCGTTCTGGAAAGAGATAATGGCTGAGTTAAAACGGGTATTTCTGCTAATTGTGAATTAGCGACAGACTGACTAATTTGCAGATGGCGTATTTGAGGGTCGGCAAACATCTCGTCTATCGAATAAATTGGACCACATGGAACACCGTCATCGTTTAATATAGCAATCCAGTCTGAAGTTGTCTTTGTTTTCGTGCATTCATCTATTTTATCACCAAGCTTTGATCTGTTTTGTGAACGTGCCTGAGCTGTTGAAAATTCTGGCTCTGAAATCCATTCAGCATGACCAAGTGCGATGGCTAGCTTTTGCCAAATTGCTTCCCCTGATGCAGCAATATTTATAAATCCATCTTTGGTTTTAAAAACACCAGTTGGGATAGATGTTGGATGATTATTTCCAGCCTGCTCTGGAATTTCACCATTCATTGCATAACGTGCAGCTTGGAAATCTAGCATAAAGATTTGCGATTGAAGCAGGGATGTTTGAACCCATTGTCCCTTGCCAGAGCTCATACGCTCATATAATGCAAGTAATATACCCTGCGCTGCAAACAATCCTGCTGATAAATCAGCAAGCGGAATTCCAACCCGCATTGGCCCAGCACCAGGCTGCCCAGTTATTGACATGAGGCCAGACATGCCTTGTGCAATTTGGTCGAATCCAGGTCTGACCTTATAAGGGCCGTCTTGTCCAAAGCCAGATATTGAGGCAAGAATAATAGCAGGATTAATGTCGCAAAGAGTGTCATAATCAAGGCCAAGTTTGTATTTTACCTGTGGCCTGAAATTTTCAATAACGATATCTGCATTCCGCACTAGCTGTTGGAATATTTTTATGCCCTCAATAGACTTAAGATTTAGGGTAAGACTTTCTTTACCTCTGTGGAGATTTTGGAAATCAGGCCCGTTTCGAGGCCCCCCCATTTCTGATGTATCCTCTGGAGGCTCTATTTTGATAATTCTGGCACCCCAGTCACATAATTGACGCACACAAGTAGGTCCGGAGCGAACGCGTGATAGGTCAAGCACACATATATTGCTCAAGATGCCTGTTCGCGTTTGGTTTTCCGTGTCAGATTGCATCATAATTATTTTCCGATTCCCAGTACAATAGTAACATTATCGATATTATTTTTGCCAGTATTATATAAGTGATATTTGATAATTTCAGGCGCATTAACTAAATTCAGAACCCACAAAGTTATTTTGTCGCCAAGCCTCATAAAGGCAGATAGCAACAGAATTTGATAGGTTCAACGAACGACTCTCAGACTGCATAGGTAAATATAGTAGTTCTGTCTCGTTAAATTCGTTTTTTATATCTTCAGGTAGACCGCTTATTTCTGAGCCGAATAATAAGGCGTCTCTTCTTGAAAACGATGCTTGATCATAGCGTTTTTTGCCAAATTTTGTAATGGCCCAAATTTTTCGACCAGATAGCATTTCTTGGCATGTGCGCCAATTTTCATGAACAATCACGTCTGTGAGTGACTTGTAGTCAAGCCCTGCTCTTCGGCACGACTTCTCATCGAGAGAAAACCCCAACGGTTCTATCAGATGCAGTCTTGCGTCACTATTCGCGCATAAACGAATTATGTTGCCTGTATTTGGCGGTATTCGGGGTGTGTAGAGAATAATCTGTAACATTTTTAAATTTGTATCATTTTCAAGTCTGTAAAATCGACTAAATACTGTGTTATGGGATATGAATCCCCCTTTTTTAGTCATCTTGGTTACGTTAATGCTGAATTGGTGCCAGTATCCAGCAAATTTTAAACTTTTATAAATATAAGTTAATTATTTATAAAAACATATTTTTCAATATGTTAGGGGCGTAACAGCTAGATTTAAGACTGAAATATCAATCTAAAGGACTGCTAGAATTTAATTTTCCTGAGCATTTAACCGCTAAAATTCCAAATGTTGTAGCACAGGAACAAACTCTTTTTTTTTCAGCGCATGCGCCAACTAGAACGTGGATTTAATTTTTTAGATCAAGAAATGGAAGGATTGACCAATTCTATTCGCGAGAAAAATGCCGAAATAAAAATTGCCTCTGATCAAGTCGCACTTCTAAAGCAGGAATCTAACAAAATATAGCCTTTAGTTGAGGCTTAGCATGAACCAAAAATCCACCTGATAGAACTACAAGGTAGAATTCAGAATGCAAACGGTAGTTCAGAGTTAGCAGGATAAGCGATATATTCACTCGAAACTGACTTAGCAGAGGAAAGGATAGGTCATGGCAACCATTGGACTTACCTCTTATAACAGAGCTCAGTATGGACATCTTGAAGGGGTTGTAACGCAAATAGCTAGAAATGTGACCGAGGCCGAAAACATGCCGCCTTATTACGAAACGAAAATTAAGCTTACAAAACACGCAATTGACTAAAAGCAGGGTTGAACCTGACCTGGTAGCAGGAATGGAGTTAACGGTCGATATATTAAGTGGCAAGCGCACTATTCTGGAGTATGTTATGTCACCAATATTAAAAGCAGCCAATACTGTGTTCCGTGAAATCTAATGCAACTCTCTATTTTAAGAGGCGTTAATTTTTCATAAGATTATTGTTCGTTTGATGTAATATGGTGCAGGATTAAGTATGTTTCAAACAGATAAAAGAGCTGTTTTGGTAGGGGGTGGGCCGATTGCCCATATTCCAGAACTTGTAAAGGGCCTGCCTGTTATTGCTGTGGATGGCGGGCTTGATGCCTGTTTGCGTAACGCCCTTAAGCCAGATTACTTTTTGGGGGATATGGATTCTGTAAGTAAGCGCGCACAAGAATATGCCGTGTCAAATAAGATACCAACCAAGCCAATTTTAGAGCAAGAAACCACAGACTTTGAAAAAGCACTATCGCATGTTGATGCATCTGGATATGTTTGTTTTGGATTCCTAGATGGAAGGTTGGATCATACTCTTGCTACTTTGCATGTCGTTCAAAAATATATACAAAAGAGACCTATCTTACTCTATGGCTTGGAGGATGTAATTCTTACAGCGTCGAGTGATATTTCTGTATCGCTTCCGATAAAAGAGCGATTATCACTATGGCCTCTTGGAGTGGTGAGATTTAAATCATCAACAGGGCTTTTATATCCGTTAACAGATATACAAATGTCACAAGGAAGCCAAATAGGCACTTCTAATGTAACTTGTGAGGAACCTGTTCAGATAAGGGTATCAGAAAAAAATAATGGAACTTACTTGGTTATTATATCAAACTGTTATTTCAAGGAATTATTTATGCTATCAGATGCCTCAGCTGTTCCAAAATAAGTAATATTCCGTAATGTATCGACGAGTTGATTTCGGTCGGTAATGTCAGTAATCATTTGATTTGTTAATATAGGTCGCATTTGAATATTTACCGGACGATACATGCGCTTACAGATCTCGCGAAACATTAGGGAATATCCCAAAGTTTGACTGCAATGAATGGCAAACTGAAAAACTGGCGTGTTTTGTCCCTCTATAAAGAATGGAAGGACTTGTGTTTCTGGTTGAGTGGCAAGCTTGGCAACAAACTTCTTCCAAATCGGGTCAACAGCCTTATCTACAAAGCGCTTTGCACGTGATATCGCCCCTGAAGGAAAAATAATAACAACACCGCCATTTAGCAATTCGTTCACTGCAAGGCGTCTTGTCTCCAGATTAGTTTTTAACGCCTCATCTGTCTCGTCAAAATCTATTGGTAGAATTTTATCCATTACAGCAGGTGCTTGGCGCAGAACACGGTGTGTAATTAATTTATAATCCTGGCGTACTTGCGATATTAACGCGCATAAAGCAATACCATCTACAACGCCAAACGGGTGATTAGATATTATCAAAAGAGGGCCTGTTTTAGGAATATGCTGTGAGGCAGCTTTTTTCAGGTTTATTGTAATGCCAAGCCTGTCTAATGCGTCACTCCAGAAGAGTTCGTCGGGCCGATTAGCATCTACATAATCAAGATATAAACGCTTTATTTTTGGCTGACCTGTAACGCGCTCCAAATGTCGTATGATGCCATTTTGGAACGGGTGTAATTCACCGTTCGCAAAGGAAAAAATAGGAGTGGTAGAAGTTTCTAGGGTTTGTTCCATAATCAGCTTTATTCAAGACGCGTTCACGGTAATGTTTGTTTCAGCTTAACATTATCAATATTTCGCAATCCAGATAACATAAATTTCCAACTTAGAGCAATTATTTCATGAGGTGGTGTTTCATGTATGGTTTTTCTGCATGGCTAAAGGGTACTTAAAATCAACCAAATAAGACCAAAAGCGGAGATTAACCACACACCTGTAGACAGTTGTTTGTTCTCCCCTGCTAGTGTTTTCATGCCAACATAGGCAAAAAATCCAAATGTTATTCCTGCAGCGATGGAAAAGGTAAGTGGCATGATTAACACAATCACCAAAACAGGTAATGCCTCACTCATATCATCCCAATTCACGTTTTTTAAGCTGCTTAAAAATGCTGCAGCAACAAAAATCAAGGCTGGCGCAGTTGCAAAGCTTGGAATAGACGCAAAAAACGGTTCAAAAAAGAGACAAGATAGAAATAATACGCCTACGGTAACAGCTGTCAGACCTGTTCTCCCGCCAGCTTTAAGGCCAGCTGCGCTCTCCAGATACGTTGTCATGTTAGAAGTTCCAAGCAAGCTTCCAAAAATACTTGCAGATGTATCGGCAAGTACAGCTTTATCTAAATTTTTTATGGTGCCATCAGGCTTCCGCAAGCTAGTAGGTTCTGCAATGGCGGTAAGTGTTCCGGTGGTATCAAAAAAATCAACAAAAAACATGACAAATACAACAGATAAGAACCCAGCAGACGCAATTGCAGAAAAATCTAATGAGAATGCGGCAGTTGCTAAAGGTGGCATACTTGCTATGCCCCCGATATCTGCCAATCCCATAGACCAGCCAATAGCACTAATTACTAGGATGGATAATAAGATGGCACCTGTAAGTCCACGATAACTAAGGCCTGCCATAAAAATTAATCCAATGAAAGACAACAATACAGGTGCTTGAGTAAAGTCACCAATTCCAATAAGTGTATCTGGATTATCCACAATGATCCCAGCACTGGTTAGTCCGATCATAGCTAGAAACATTCCAATACCTGCAGTAATGCCAGCTTGAAGGGATTTAGGAATTGATAAAATTAACCAGCTTCGTGCCTTTGACAATGAGAACAAGAAAAATAAAACTGAGGAAACAAAAACGGCAGCAAGTGCCTGTTGCCAGCTAAGCCCGTGACCTAACACAACAACATACGCAAAATAGGCGTTAAGGCCCATTCCTGGCGCAATTGCAACTGGCCATCCAGCCCAAATGCCAATGATAAAACAACCCAAAGCAGAGGCTATAAGGGTTGCAACAAATCCAGCTGCAAAATCTATCCCTGCATCTGATAATATGGCTGGGTTAACAGCAATTATGAATGCAAGTGTAAAAAAGGTGCTTATTCCAGCAATTATTTCTGTTATTGCTGTTGTATTATTCTCATCAAGTTTAAAAATTTTTTGAAGCATGCTGTATTGTCTCTCTTTCAATAACTTCTCAAGGAAAGGCGATTAACAATTACGATCAAATAAAATTGATCTTAATTTTTATGCGTTCTAATATTGATGGTATGAACACATATCATTTTTGTAATTAAAGAGGAATAGAATATGCAGATTTTGGGTACATTTACCCCATTGATTCCAGCAGTTTTATCACCCTATACTGGTACAGGGGCTAATAACATAAATCGATTATTAACGCACCTATTTTTGGCGTTGATAGGGGCTGTTTTTCTAATAATTTCAGCAAAGGTACAAATCCCGTTTTATCCTGTGCCGATGACAATGCAGACATTAGTTGTATTAATGATAGGGATGAGTTATGGCGCGCCACTAGCAGCATCAACTGTTTTTCTATCTTTATTTCAAGGGGCTATTGGACTTCCTGTGGTTGCCACTTGCGGGGGACTGGCTTATATGATGGGTCCGACAGGGGGCTATCTTGTTGGGTTTTTTCTCTCGGCTATCTTGTTAGGACTATTGGCGAGCAAGGGTTGGGGAAAAACGTGGCAAACAACTGCGGTTGCGATGATATTAGGCGTTGGCGTTATTTTTACAATTGGGGTTATCTGGCTAGCTGTCTTTATTGGTTTTGAAGCTGCGATCATAAATGGATTTCTGCCATTTATTTATGCAGATTTTTTAAAAATCATTATTGCTTCATTTGCAATGCCAGCTACTTGGTCTGTTGTAGACAGATTTTTGAAATAGGGTTGCAACCCATCCAATTTAATCCTGCATTTAACCTACGGCCTAAATTGTGATGGCTGGCATAGCAGATATGATTAAGGATGTATAATTAATGGTATCTGTTGCCTTTCCCACGATATTATCTGTTTTGCTGTTGATTTTGCTTGGGTTTATTTTATCCCGCACTCTTTTGGAAAATGAGGCTATTTGGTCTGACGTTAGCAGATTATGTTACTGGATTTTATTTCCCGTATTATTATTTGATATCATCTCAGAAACCAGCCTTTCTAGCGCCGTTGTTCCGCCCATTATCTTAATTATTACATAGGCATTGATAGTAATTATATGGCTGTCAATCTTAGCCTGTTATCTATCTGGGTTTGAGCGAAGCTCCGCATCTTTTGTAATTCAAGGCTCATTCAGACATAATGGATTTATTGGTTTTGCGATTGCCCCTGTGGATTGCTGGGTACAATTGGAACAGAGCTTGCGGCCATTTGCATTGCTATTTTGGTGCCTATTACTAATATTGCAGCGGTTATTGTAATGATAGTTTATAACCGGCAGGAAATAAATACCAAGATAAATCGCTTTCTTTTGAAAGAAATCACACGCAATCCACTTATATTTGTGGTTGTTTTAGGATTGCTATTTAACTATTTTGAAATGGCTCTGCCAACATTTGCTACATTAACCTTTGAATTGATAGTTAATGGCGCTCTAAGCTTGTTATTACTGTGTGTAGGTGCAGGGCTTGCGCCTTCTTCTAATGCTGCACGAATAGCACCTCTTTTTGTTGCCATCCTAATGAAGCTCATTATATTCCCTGCAATGATAGTAACCGCGGGCATTTGGGTAGGTTTGCCTGCGGATATGATGATAATATTGGCAATATTTGCCACAATGCCATGTGCTGTATCCGAGTTTCCCCTCGCAAAGCAATTAGGTAGAAACGCGCCTCTAATGGCAGATATTATTTTTTTGCAAACCATGGTTAGTTTGCCTTTACCATTCTTATGGTTGTTTATTGTCTCTTGAAAATCTGATGACTATAAAAGCGCTTTTTATCTAATTAAAAACAGGCAATCACGGATTAGTTTTCATTAGCAGGCGTTAGTGTCAGGCTTATTTGATGATAGCCATCTGCTTCTAAATCATCGGTAGCATCAAGGGCATCCAATATTTCAGCTTCGCCGCTAGACTCTATCAACGCCATTAATTTATCTTCCGGATTTTCATCATCATTATGAAGAACAGTTACGGCAATAAACGCAGCTATCGTGGTCACCTTGACATCTTTTTCGGGTGATTTGCGCGGAGAAAAAGGGATTATGTTAGCTGTTTCAACTATAGTTCTATCCGTATTTTGCACGACAAGCCTCCATATATTAGAAAAATCGGTTTTTCTTGAGAAAATGATAGGGTAATCCAAGCCTAATCCAGAATAATTCTAATACGAATCTATAAATTATCACTCTTACCAGCTTCATCATACTAAAAATAGTATAGACATAATTTTACTTTTTCGTGAAGAGAATTATTATTATTCACAAATATAAATATTATTGCTTAAGTTTTCAGCCAATTTAATTAGGTGTTAATTCCCCACACTTCTGATCAGAAGGCTTCCAACTGGCTTGTCATTTACATTTCGGACAGGCTCGGTGACAGCGCTAAATACTTTTGTTTCAACGCCGAAATTATCTAAAATATTTGCATTAATGCGTATTTTCATTCCAACAAGCGCTTGACCTAAAAGAATTGTAGGCGAGTTAGCAGGCAGATTTATCGCATCCCACGTTTGTCCATCAGAAGAGGCTTCCCATAAAAAGGCTGTGCTAGCAATACCATCGTAATCTGCAAGACTACTTAAACTTGCAACAAGTTCGTTATTTTCCAAAGCTTGGCCCCGAATGACGATTTCACCAGTTAGTGGATTATCCACATTTGCAACCAGCTCTGTAGGTTCGGTAAATAATGTTTCAGCTGTTCCAAAACCATCAATATAGGTAATCACTGCTCGGTAGCTATCACCCACATCGGTTTGGCTAAGATTTATAACAGAATTTGTTTTGTCTGTTAGTCGCTCCCAATTTGCTTTTGTAGTGGAACGCTCCCAATCAATGTTAATATCCCCCAAACCGTCTTCATCAATGATTCGGCTTAAATCGGCGGTAAGCGTTTTATTCTCGCGCACTTCGCCAACAACAACTGGCACACCAACTGGTTTGTCATTTACATTTTGCACAGCAGAAGAGTTTGGGCTGATAATAGATTCCGAATTTCCTTGCCCATCTACATAAGATACTTCTACACGCAAATACTTATTTACATGAGCATCCCGTGGTGTGAAGGTTGGGGTAATAGCACCTGGTATAATCTGCCAATTATCGCCATTTTCCGAAATTTGCCACTGGATCTGGGTGCTTCCTATACCGTCACCATCTTGAATATTTGAGGTATCAATTACTAATTGTACATCCTCGATTGCTTCAAACCCAGCTGCCCTGCTTGATGGTTGAGCTTGAGATACAGCAGTTTCTGTTTCTTGTTTAAATGCATCACTTGTGGTCACAGAGTCATTTACTGTTTTTGCATCTCCTGTAGTGTTTGATGCAGTTTCACCGTTTGATGTCTCGGCAACTATGCTAGATTTTGCCAATTCGGCTGCCAGCGAATCAAACTCAGAACCATCTCCTCCTGCCACTACAATTTGAGAAGATACTGAAATTGCTGCTACCAAAACTAGCCCATATTTGTTGAACATAAAACCGGCTCCTATTTACACATCGCAGACAAATCTGTGTTTTTTTAGCTAAATATAGACACAGAAACATAATCTTTGGATAATCTGACGTATTTTATTACAAAAATCAACATAAGACCATACAAGATACCCTTTTGCATGAAATCTTTATGGTAAAATAAACATAAATCTAAATTAGATTATGATTTTTTAGGTATTTTAGGGTCAATTTTCAATCATACTCTTCCAGAATAAAAAATATATATAGCATAATTAAGTAAACAGCCTTTATGATATTACTCAACATCGGCTTTTAATAGTGAATTTTCTTTTCTATGTAGTAAAAAAGATAAAAAAAGCAAATTTTTCATGGGTATTTTTAAACAAGTTCAATTATTAAAAATTCATCCCTCTGGATGGCCTTTTGTAGCATTATTATGTATGGTCGGGTTTCTCATCGGCTCTTTTTGGGAAGCCCCCATCTTAGTTATGGTTGGCTCAATGGCTGTGGGGATATATTTATTTCGGTTCCAAACGCCGACAATTCCGACTAATCAAGGTATCATAACAGCTCCTGTTAGCGGAAAAGTCTCTGTTGTAGAGCAGATAAATTCGCCTGATATAGTGTCTGTAACGCCACGGCAATATTTAAAAATTGGAATAAAATGCGGCCTATTTTATCCCGCTAGTCTTCATGCGCCAACATCGATAAAGATTAAAGATAAGCAAAAACTAGCGGATGCATCTTCTAGAAAGATTATGATAACGGCGACAACAACAGATTTTGCCCAAAACAATAAACCAGAAGAGTTGATATTGGTTTTCAGCTCTGTGATTCCACGCTGGTATCCAGAATGTAATGTTGAAATCAACGATACCTTATCACAAGGTCAAGTGTTTGGTTTTCTGTCATTTGGGGGTCAAATGGACTTATATGTTCCAAGTCATTTTTTGCCATTACTAATTGTAAATCAAACGTGCATCGCAGGAGAGACAATTTTATCCAAAGAAGAGAGAACTGCCAGAGAAGCGAAATCTAATTATATCTGAAAAAAATGCGATTACCGCTACCAGACGCAGACAACTACTCGAAATTATACAATAGCTTAACAGGGAAGATAATAAAACGATGTGGGTAGGTTTATGATGAGGTTTATTCCGTTTTTAATTGTATTTGCAGCTTTGATTGGCTCAATCCTGTTTTTCTGGCTATTTCCCGAGAAGGCTATTTTTGGATGGGCCTGTGTACTCTTAATTCCTATTTTTGCAATTGGTGTTTTTGATT
>JAACDT010000244.1 GCA_009936885.1 Alphaproteobacteria bacterium | reverse complement strand
GGCTGTTTATCACTATGCCTTTGAGCAAACTCTTCTGAAGCAGAAAAGATAATGTCTTCTGCGATTGCGGAACCTAGTTTAACTGGAGGCATCATGGTTTCAAGAATATCATCTGTGTGCGCAATCTTAAAGGACGGGGTTGAGGCATCGCTATAATCGTTTTCTGGGTTGGAATTATTGCGTAGTTGGTCACCTGTTTTATAGCTGGCAGAGGCAGTTGACGGATGTGTTGTCGGCTCTGCTTGGTTTTTCCAGACAGCATTTACCTTTTGCAGATAAGGCACATTTTTTTGCGTTTCTGCTGAATGATAATGCTTTATTGCTAAATCCCATTCACCGTGATTTTGATATAATTCTTCTAAGAAAATAGCGGCATATGCAATATTAGTATAAGGGTCTAACATGGATGCGTGTGAGCTAAATGCATGGGCATGCCATTTCACACTAATTTGCATACACCCAATATCAATCGCTGGATTATTCAGATCTTCTTGTTTTTTAATATAGTCAATAGCAGATTGTCGTGTGTCAAAGAATAGCCCCTTACCATTATCATTTATGGTCCAAGGCCAAGCTTTGTAATTGCCGTCTTGCATTTTACGACCAGACTCAACGCGTGCGATAGCGGTAAGAATCCCCTCAGGCAGACTAAAGGCTTCCTCGGCTTCTGATGTAACTGCCTCGCAAGAATTCTCAGCGGTAGCATCAGTGCTTGCGTTTGATTTTGAATAGATAGCGCTAATAAAGAAAAAAAGTAACATAAATGAGGCAAACCATTTAGCTCGATTTTGCCAGCGTAAGATTAGCAGGATTATGTTTGAGTTATATATTTTATTCGCCATACGTACTTACTAGCAAACAACATGCCAATATTCTGGCTCTAATATTCTTCATTCCAATTTGTGGATATGCCTATTCAATTAGCAGGCTCTATTTGAATGTATTATTCATTGATTTAAATATATTCATCATACGCTCTGATACATCACAATATGATTTGAGTGTTATTGAACTCGTAACAGGTTCAAGATCCCCTTCATATTGCACTTTTGGGAATGAGGGATTTGCGATTAGGCGAAGTCTATGATCAGAACGAGCAGAGAGATAGGCAACCCCTTTTTTAAATGTAGATACATAACCTGTTTCATATACTTCCACAGCAAAGGTGCTTTCATCAAACTCACACCCATTATCTAGCTTCGCTGTTACGAAAATCATTTCAGGCGGTGTGGGCTTTAATGCAAATTCCCATAATAAAAAAGCTGATACGCTGACCAACATAATAATGAGGACAAGAATACCAGCTTTTTTCATCTATTTTTCCTACAAAATTGTTGTAAGCTAAGTTAATTTTTTTGCAGTTTTGAAATGCTTCCGCTGACTTCTGCGCCAACATCAATCGCAAGCTCATCTGTTAAAATCGAACCCTCAAATCTAGCGGAACTAGTAAGCTTAAGACTTTTAGTTTCAATATCACCAATAATTTTCCCGCCAACTTCGGTGGAGTGTGCGAAAATCTTGCCATTAAAGGTACTACCTGTTTCGAGTTTAACGTCAACGGCACGCATCTCGCCTTTAAAACGCCCAGCCAAAATAACTGTTGAGCCCTTTGCAGAGGTTACATCTAATGTTCCCTCCATCATGATTTCAGGTGAAATATATGTTACGTCTGCCATGATTTATGCCTTCACTTCTGGGTTATTTTTGTTACTAGTTGCAGCTATTTTTGCGTCTTCAGAGGCGCTGGCTTCCGTATCAGAAGGGGCTTTTTCATCCCAATTCTGAATCACTCTACAATTGAGAGCAGCTCCTCTATCTAGCTGTAATGATTTATATTTTATCTCTCCACTGACACGTGAAGAAGGCATCAGCCATACACTATCAGCAACCATATTGCCATCATAGCTTCCAGACACAACCACTAGCTTGGAATGGATTGAGCCACCAAATTTACCTGATTCATTGATGGTTAGTTTTTCGGTAGCAACATCTGCTTCTACAATACCACTAACCTCTATGGTAGAGGCATTTGATATTTTACCCTTAAAATGCGCACCTGCGCCAATCGTGGTCATTTTTTCCGCCATTTTTTATTCTTCTTTCGTTCTAATTAACTTAAATTGACATTGCCTCACAGCGAAGCATGAGAAATGTTAACGTGTGCCATAACTGGGTGGATTACCTGTTTTCGCTGGTTTGGGGTCAGTTTCGCTAGCATCTGATTTTACTGATTTGCGGGCTTTCTCGCCAGAGGGGTCATGGTTCAGTTTTGCTTCTAAATTCGCACCAGAATCAATTGCGATTCGCGCATAAAATACCTCGCCACTGAAAGAAGCGTTGCTGCTAATCTCTATTGCTTCTGTTTTAATTGTTCCTGTGACATTCCCATCAATGCTAACCGAACCAGCAGAAATCATACCAATAATTTTGGCATTTTCCTCCACGATAAGTTCGCTGCAGTTAACAGTGCCCTCAAGTTTTCCGACCACCCGCATGATTCCATTGCATTTTATATCACCCACAATTTCCATTTCGGAACCGATAACTGATTCAGAGCTCATGCCATTGGTTGCAATTTTTTCTAATTTAGCCATTACATTTTTAACCTATAAAAGTGAAACCTTTATTATAAATAAATAATTTTACTGGTCGTTATTTAACATAGAACTTAAATACTATAACATTAAGTTGTTTCTAACATAATATTTGTACGCCGAAAACTTTATCAAGCGTTGCAACGATTATGCCAAACACACAGGACGGTAAATTTGTTTGGAAACAATCTTCTGAAAGACACAGGGTGGTAGTCGTGGTTAATGATGTGATTGATATTCGTGAACGGATTGAGAAGATACGTGAAGCAGTTGAAAATAATCCAGTAGGTCAAACAGGTACGGACACAATAGTGCCAGTTTCAAGCACGATTGAGCTAGACACTATTGTAGCTGAAAATCAACGGCAATTAAAAGCAGACATCAATACAGAAATGTTGCAATCACCGAAAATCGAAATGCCGGCACAAATAAAATCATCAAGTTTGGAAAAGCAGCCATCATCATATCCGTCAATTAAACTTGATATAAGCAATCAGTCTCGCAATCTAGGATTATATGCAATGATTGCAATTCAAATATTGACCAATAGTGCACTGATGGGTTGGAGGTATAGAATGGCTTTGTAAGGAGGAGTTGGCTTTGGTCAAAAATTGAAAAACGCTTGCCGCGTATTGTGGATAGCACGCAGGTAAATCACGCCGTAGTT